>CALEYM010000771.1 GCA_937926185.1 uncultured Bacteroidota bacterium
AAAACTCGGCAGAACTTTTCAACACGCGAAAGATAGCCGGGATTTTGAACGCATGCTGTTGCGGCATTTGTTGAAGCTGGCGGAAATACAAGTGCAAGACCTGGACGCCGCGAATGAACGAAAATTGAACGCGGCGCTGTTTAAGCAATTTCACGACGATTTGACGCAATATAAATCCGCGGCCCCGGCAAAACTCCAGATTGGTATGGAAGAGATCGCAATATGGGTCGAATCGAAGGTGCAGGGGAAATCGTTTCGGGACATCTTAAAGCAGAAGTGGGAAAAGCAATAGGCGCCGCGGCCTAAATCCGCTTCTTATGCACCAGCCGCCAATAGTGCGCGCCCAGCGCGGTCAGGCGGCAGGATTTGCTGTTTTGCGCGGCGAAATACATGTGTTCCTCGCCGATGGGCACTACCAGGCCTACCCGGTTGTACTTCTGGAGGTTTTTAAATATGGCCACGTGGTCCGGGTTGGCCACGCCCTTGTTCATGAATTCGTAGGAGGGGGCCAGCGGGAATTCGTAGTCGGGCGTGGGGAAGTACACGGTTATTTGTTTCAGATCATTCAGCGGCACGGCCGGCTTGTCGGTGCGCAGGGTGATAAAGCGGCTGACGTTGGTTTTAAACACCGGTCGTTGATCCCAGGGGCCGAGGGCCTGGTCGATGTAGGCGTACACGCTGCCGGGGGTGATCTGGCCCAGCAAATCGGCCGCCCCGCCCCGCAGGGCGTCGATCAGCAGGTTGGTGAACACGCCGCGCCCGTTGACCTCGATAGACTCCTCGCTGCCCCTGCTCGCGGTCAGAATGGTCATGCCTTCGCCGATGTGCGCCGTAGCCCCGCCCAACAGCTGTGGAGCGCCGAAAGCCCCGGAGTGGCAACAATCGAGGATGATGATCTTGTTCCGGATTTTTGATCTGGAAGCCAGTACGAGGATTTCGTCCATCGAAACCCCCTCGTCGTTTTTGCGATGATCGGGCGTGACGATATAAGCGCCGGTTTCGTTCTGGAGCCCATGCCCGGAGAAGTAGAACAGGGCGGTGTCCATCTCACGTTCGAACAGTTCCGCGATCAGTTCTTTTAAACCGGCCTGCGAGGCGACGTTCATGGCCTTGCGCACGGTGAAATTGGCCGAGCCGTCGGCGTTCGATTCCAGGATTTTTGCAAGTTCCGTGGCGTCGTTGACGCAGCCCCGGAGCGGGGAAGTGGGATATTGGTCGATTCCAACAGTGAGGGCGCCTTTCATGAGCGGGTGTTTTATTGGATGGGAGGGTGGGAAGCGGTGCAATATTAGGATTAATAGATATGTAATCCAAATCCCCCCTCTCACTCCACCCTTACCCTCACCACCACCGGCACCGCCTTCCCCTTCCGCATATACGCTGAAAAACCCGCCATGTCCGTCATATACTCCACTTCCCGTTGCGGCACCAGATCGTTGCCGAAGGCGCTGTACAGATTTTTCAGGAAATCGCCGGGGGGCAGTTTCTGCAGGTCTTGCAGTTGTTTGTTGAGGCGTTCGAGGGGTTGGCGGGCGACGAGGATGCAGATATGGTCGGCGCCCTTGGACTCGAAGATGAGCGCGCCGTTTTCGGCGGGCACGGCCAGATTTATTTCGGGAAAAGCGATGATGGCGCTTTCATTTTTACCGGAGAATTGCGCGTCGAGGTTGCCGTCGCGGGGCCAGTGTATTTTAATTTTTCGGCTGGCGTCGTAGGAAAAAGCGTAGAGATAGGCGTCTTCGGTGATGTATGGGAAAAACAGTTGCGACATGTAGTTGCGCGGGACGGCGCCTCGTTTCAGTTCGTAGTATTTGCCGTTGAATAACAGTTCTTCGTCTTCGAAGCTCCAGTTGTCGTCGGCGTCGTAAATGGGCGCGCGCAGTTGCATGCGGGCGTTGTAGGGCCGGTTTTGGTCGGGGTCGTCGTAGGGGATGAACTGGAAGCCGTAGCAGCAGAAGCGGGCGAAGTCGTTGTATTTTACCCAGATGAAGCCGCCGTTGCCCCAGACCGGACCCCAGCTGTTCAGGACTTCGAAGGCTTCCTTGCCGTCGTCGTAGCCCACCACCACCATGGCGTGCGCGCCGAGGAAGGTGGTGTCGCCGGTGTCGGGGCGCCAGAACTGGTCGCCGCGGCGGATTTGCTGGAAGTTGTTGCGCAGCAGCATGCCGATGATCACGGGTTTCTTTTGGGCGAGGCTGAGTTTGGTTTTTTCAATTTTGATACGTGCGGGGTCGTCGGTAGAGAACAGCGTGACGTAGTCTTTGATGCGGTTGGCGGTGGCTTTGCGCAGTTCGGCTTCGTTGGGTTGTTTGTCGCAGTTGTTTTTGATCCGGTCAAATTCTTTGGAGCGCAGGTTGCCTTTGTTGCGCAGCAGGGCCGCGGCTTTGGCGATGTCGGCACCGGCGTCGCAGCTGCCGGCTTTTACCTGGTTGTACACGAACAGGGCAGAGTAGGCGCTCGAGGTGATGGTATCGGCATGGCCGTTCCATTTTTGCCGGATGGATTCGAGGATGGTCATGGCGCCATAGCCCGCGGCCCAGCCGGTGCAGGAGCTGATGGCGCCCTGGTGTTGCGGGGTGGGGCAGTAGGGGCGCAGATCGATCTTGGGTTTGTCTTTCAGCAGGTCGTTTTCCGACTTGCTGCCGTCGCCGTATACCGGCTGGCGCGGCAGTTTGTTGTAGGCTTCGTCGTCGAGCAGCAGACCCTGAGCCGACAGGGTTGCCGGGAAGAGCAGGAATATGATCCAGCGGCTCCATTGCACATTTAAGCGGCGCATTTTTGGCTTAGTTTATTTCATCCCAGGAGTGAAAACGGTAGGGCTGCACTAAGTACTGCTCGAACATGGCGTCGTTGTATTTTTTGACTTCCGCCTTTATTTTCTGGAACAGTTCGAAGGCCAGTTTGCCGTATTTGATGATCTCCGGCAGCAACAGCAGCAGTGGCGTGCCCGTTATCCGGCCGTTGGTCACTTCCGTGACGGTTTTTTGATAATTGTTGGAATAGAATGTTTTGGCGCCGTTCAATACGTTTTCTATCTCTAAGGAGTAGTTGTCGGAATATTGCAGGATAAATTTTCGTTTCTTTTTATCCAGCAGGTCTTCTTTGATCTTATACAATACCTGGTTGAAATTATTGGCCGAGGCATTGTAGGCATCCATGACTTTTTCCACGTCTTCCTCGGAAAATTCTTCCACGGCAGCCAGTTGTTTGAAGTCGCGCACCGATTGTTCGGCCTTGGTGCGGGCTTCTTCGAATTTGGTGATAAAATCGGAGTTCAGGAAACAATTTAAACCCCAGTAGGGGGAGGTGCCGGGGCATTGGGCCTGTATTTGTCCCGGAAGCACTATTAAAGCAAAAAATGCGATCACAAATACTCTCATAATATATCAGGTTAAGTAATAATATAAGCAACGCCGGCGACCCAGAAGGGGGCATAAGTGTCGGTATCTGCAGACCCCGAAGGGGTCGAATGTGAATAGCCCGGCATAAAATGCCGGGTTTAGATGCGGAACGACGACGCACAACCGCGATACAGCCGAGGCTCGGCAGTATCGCGGTCTGGTTCAGCATGTCAAAAACTTAAAAACGATACACCAGCGCCACGCCCGGCCCCGGTACCTGGCCCCCGCCAAAAATAGCCGGTTGCAGTTTCCAGTTGGGCACGTAGCCGGTTTTGCCGCCGCAGGTTCTGTTGTAATTTTTTATTTTGATGAGCCGGGTGACGAAAATAACCCCGCCAGCCACCAGCACGGCGCCGCCGGCGGCCATCAGCCCGGTACCCTGTTTGTGTTTTTTATTGGCTTCGCTGTAGTGTTCCTCGCGGGACATTTCAGCATACACCGGATCATTGGGGTCGAGCGTGGCTTTGTACACGTCGTACAGTTCTTTAGAGCTGTTTTCGATGCTCAGGCCGCCGACGATCAGTCCGATGCCCGACAAGCCCACGCCGCCCAAGCCTGCGTAAGTGGGCGTGACGGTCATGGGGCAGGGGGCGCTGAATCCGTTGCCATTCGGTTTAGGTTTGGTGTCGGTAGTGACTTCGATTTTCAGTTCTCCGGGCAACAGCTCGGTGACGTCGGTATGCACGTCCCAGACGATTTTTTTGCCCAGGCCGGGCAGCACCTGCGGACCTACGTCGCCCGACAAACCTTTGGCGTTGACGACTTCGCCGGCCATGGTGATCCGAACCTGGATGTTATAGTACTGGGCGCCGCGATCCAGGTTGTAGGTGATGGTCACTTTATCCTGTTCGTCGTTCACCCTTGTGGTTACGTTGGATATCTGGGCCGTAAGGGGGAGCGCAAAAATTGCAGCAAGCAGTGTGGCGATCAGTATTTGTTTCATAAGGAAGCAGTTGAAAGATGATTGGGCGTGTTATTTTTTTATAACGTAGATAGAAATGTTGCCAAGTTCGTTTTTGGATACCGTGGGGTGCTGGGGTTTTTGTTTTACCGTTTGTACCATCACCGGCACGGTTTGGGTGATGTAGGCTTGCAGTTCTTTCAGGGTGATGATGCCGTTGCCGTTGCCGAAGCCAGCGCCGTCGGCTTTCCCTTCCTTTAAGCCCTGGATGAGAGCTTCCGTGAACGCGCCGTTGGCCCAGTAGATGTCTTCGTGCGATTCTTCGTCGCCTGAGCTGGAGGAGAACACGGCAAAGCCATTCGGGGCGGCCTGCAGGTCCTTCAGGGCCTGGTTGATGTCGGCCACGTTGGCCCGGGCGCCGCCGCTGTGACAGGCATCTATGAAGATCAGTTTTTTGCAGGGCAGGTTATTCAGGTGCACCATCAGGTCGTTGGTGAAGGAGACGGAGGTGGTGGTAGGCCGCTGCGGGCTGTAATCGTCGCCCTGAATGCGGAAATCGCCGTTCGTGATGGTACCGTGGGAAGAGATGAACAGCATCACGACGTCGTCTTCGACCACCGCGCCGGTTTTCAGTTTGTTTTTAATGGACTCGACCGAACCGCGAATCTCGTTCGTGGTGGCGGCTTTTCCGAGCAGTGTGTCGACGATGACTGAATTGTATATACCATACAAGTTTTTAGCCTGCGACATAAAAATGTTCGCGAAATCGCGCGCGTCTTTCACGGCGTATTTCAGGTTCAGTTGGGTGCCGATAGCCAGGATGTACAGATTGGGGCGGATCGGCGAATAGTTCACTTTCAGGGGTTGGGCGGACGAAGCGCCGCTTCTGGCGTTCACTTTCAGGCCGATTTCGTTGAACGGCACGTCGTCTTTCAGCGTAACCACGTCTTTGAAACTGTAGGTGCCGTTGTTGCCGCGCAGTTCGGCTGCCGGCGAGGGCGCCCGGTATACCTTGTTAACCAGAAGTTGTATGTCTTTTTTCTCGATTTGATCCGGGGTGGTGATAGTAAAGCGCACTTCCATTTCCCGGTTTTTGGTGGTGTACGGTTCGTTGGGTTTCAGGGCATAAGCGTCGGGCTGCACCCAGGTGACGCGCGTACTGGCGCTGGATACGGGAGCCGGGATCAGCCTGATGCCGGAAGCGTTCTTTTCCAGTTTACAATCGGCGACGTACTTGCGGTCGGAGGACAGGATCACGACCACCTGCACGTCGTTGGGGCCGTCGGCGACAGGCACCTGGGCGGTCAGGATCTGGTCTTTGAAGTCGGGCCGGCGCATCAGGCCTACTTCGCCGGCTTTATTGCCCGCCGGCTTGCCGTTTATCAGGATGTCGATCTGATCCAGGTTGATCGGTGTGCTGGAATTGATGCGCAGTTTGATCTCCACTTTGCCACCCACTGATTTTACGCTCAGGTCGGCCGAATTGGGCGACAGCCAGTCGATGGTGACGGTGGGCGGTTCTTCGGGTTTGGGCGTCGTACCTCCCTTTTTGGGAATAATGATGACCGAGCTGGAGCTGCTGGGCGCGCCGGAAGCCGGGCCGGCGGCCGTGTTGGCAACCGGGATGGGTTTGCAGGCCCAAAGGCCGAGGAAAAACAAAGGAAATATGCGAAGCATCATGGCTGAACAATTAGTAATGCTGGGGGTGTTTTATTATAGTCTCGAATGTTAAAAATTACCGTCTTTATCCGTTTTGATCACAAAAATGCCGTTGCTTTTATCGTCGCCGGTGATGACGAAACCGCCGTCGGAGCAAGCGTCTATGTCGTACCCTAACCCGGTACCGATTTCTTTAAAAAACTTCTCGTTGCCGGCTGCGTCTACCTTGATCAGGGTCAGTATATTCAGTTCGCGGGTGGCCAGGATACCGAAGCTGCCGTCAGACGATTCGGTCAGCGCCCGGCCGGCTTCAAACCAACCCTTGTCGGGGAAGGTAATTTCCCATTGTTTGGTCAAATCGCTTTTTACTTTCAGCAGGTATATTTCAGTATACTGATCGAAACCCCGCTCGCCGGTGATGAGCCAGCCGCCGTCCTTGGTCGGGATCATATCGTTGGACATATTGGAATTGGCATCGCCGAATTGAACCGTTTTGTCGACATTGCCGGTAGAGGTAAGTTGTAAAAGGCTGACCTTGTCGCCCGACCAGCCGGGCAACATCATAAACCCACCGGCGCCAAGGGAATGAATGGCAACGCCAAAACCACTTCCCGGCAGCGTTTTTTCCCAGGTCTTATCTCCGGTACCATTCGTCTTGACAACGAAATTCAAATAATCATCGCTGTTGGAACCGGCGAAGGCGAACCCGCCGTCGTTGGTCGGCGTTACCGAGCGGAAATATTCCGGGTTGTTGGCAATCCCGTATTTCTGCTGCCAGTTTACATTACCGTTCGCATCGATTTTCATGGCATAAGCGTCGATCTCATTGGTACCGCTTTTCACATGACCCGCGATAACAAAACCACCGCCCGGAACTTCGGCCAGCGCAACCGGATAGCATTTATTAAAGGTTTGATAGGAATATGTTTTAGGCCAGCCGGCTTCCGTGTTGCCGTCTTTGTCTAATTTGTACACTTGCAGGCATTTATCGGCAGGACACGTCGAGTTTTCTGCTACGACCAGGTAGCCGCCGCCGGCAAGTTGCAGCACGGAGGCGCCCCGTTCGTTTTCTCCGGGCAAGCCCAGGGTTTTGGAAAATTGCACGGGTAATACCACGTCCGTTTCATCGATCTTTTCCAGGTCGCAAGAGAGGTAGCTCCAAACCAGGAGTAACATCGTCCACTTCAGGACGTGGGTTAAAGCGCGCATGTCTGAAAAATTAAAGTTCAACATTAGAAGCGATACGTTTATGCATTTTTGGAATGTTTCGTAAACGTTGCCGGGGCTTGGGTTTTATCACAAAGTAAAGTTAGCATTAAGTCGCACCAACAGGATTTCTTTCAATCCAAAACGTCCGGCCAAAATGTAGCCGCCGCTTTTCAAGGCGGCAACCGCCGTAAAATCGGAAAAATCGGTCGTGGTGGGGTATTGGTAGGATTTTTCGGTGTTAAAAGCGGATGACACGAGGGCTGCCACCGCAACGCCATTGGTCGCGGCGGGGAATTGAGCCCAGCCGGCGGGTACGTATTTTCCGCCGTCTGTTTTTGTCATGGCATACAAACCGCTGTATTCGGCGCTGCCGAAGAGGTTGAACTCGCCCAGTTCGTCGCCGTTGCCGTTCAGACTGAGCAGGTAGGCGTGGGCGCCGGTCTGGGCCGAGAAGCCGTCGGCCAGTACGAAGCCGTCGGCATTTCCGGCGGTGATCTCCCCGTTGCCGTTGCCCACGTTGCCCAGGCTCTTTTGAACGGCGGCATCCAGATTGTCGTTAATTTTTATGAAATACGGCGAAAGAATACTGACGCTGAAATTATAGCAGATCAGGCCGTAAGAAGATCCGTTTTTGACAATCGACACGGGCCGGTACCGCCCCACGCCGCTGAACACGCTGGCGCCTTCGTCCACCTTGGCGCCGTTATCGGCCCTGACTTTGAAAAAATAGGGGTCTTCCTCGGTTCCGGATTCCTGCGAGCCGGCAATGATGTAGTGGCCGTCGCCGGTTTCCACCGCGGCAGTTCCGTTTTCCAGAGCCGCGGCACCGAGCGACACTTTCCAGGCCGCGGTGAGGTCCGGTTTCAGTTTAATGACAACCATGTTGCCGTCGCCGCCGTTGTCGCCCGGCAGGTTTCCGGTTCCAACCAGCAGGTAGTGGTTGTCGGTGGTGCGGATCAGTTTGCCGCCTGTGCTGCTGCCGGTCATGCCGAAGTTGACCACGGTTTGCTGCACCGAGCCCGAGGGTGTCGTTTTGCAAACGAACAGGCTGGTGCCGTTGAAGTTGGTATAGGTCAGGTAGCCACTCACGATGAAGCCGCTGTCCACTGCCTCCACCACACTGGCCACGGTGACGTTGGTGTTGGCAGCCGCCACAAAGTGCTGCTCGAAGGTGGGCGGCGGTGCGCCGGGTTCTATTTCTTCCAGGTTGCAGGCGGGGTTAAAAATTAGCGCAACCGATACCAGCATAAAGCTGATAAACCTTGGGCAACATATATTTCTGAAAATATGCTTCATTTTCTTTGTATTTAATTGCCGATTCATATTAGTCCTTAAAAGCCCCAGAGGGGCGAAATATTTGTAGCATTTAACAGCGTTATCATCCATAAAGCCCCTTTAGGGGCGAAATATTACCGCCCCTAAAGGGGCTCGCGGGATTCTCGTGGATTCAGTCTACAAATATTTCGCCCCTCTGGGGCTACGTAGAG
>CALEYM010000772.1 GCA_937926185.1 uncultured Bacteroidota bacterium
AAACGAGATCACCGGCAACATCAATCCGGACTGGATCGGCGGTATCACCAACAGCCTGCGCTACAAGAACCTGACGTTCAGTTTCCTCATCGACGTGAAAAAAGGCGGCGACGTATTCTCGCTCGACCTGTACTACGGCATGGCTACCGGCATGTACCCGGAAACCGCCGGTTTGAACGACCTGGGCAACGAAGTGCGCGCCCCGCTGGGCGACGGCGGCGGTCTGATCCATGAAGGCGTAAAAGAAGACGGTTCTCCGAACGATATCCGCGTGAGCGCCGTAAACTACGGTTCCTTCGGTTATGCCCGCAACCCGGCAGCCGCTTTCATCTACGATGCAGGCTACGTTAAACTGAGAGAAGCAAACCTGACCTGGGACCTGCCCTCCACCATTCTGGGCGGCAACCGTATTTTTAAAGGCGTTGCGCTCGGCGTGTATGGCCGGAACCTGTGGATCATCCACAAAAACCTGCCTTATGCCGATCCGGAAGACGGTTACGGCTCCGGCAACTATCAGGGCCACCAGGGTGGCGCTTATCCCACCGTTCGTACCTTTGGCGTAAACCTTAATCTTAAATTCTAAATTTGAATATCAATGAAAAAGATATTATTCCTTCTTCTCATAGTGGGTTTCGCTGTTTCCTGTAGCAAAGATTTTGTCGATCTGAATACGGATAAGAAGCGCCCCTCCGCGGTGCCGCCCGGCCCATTGTTTGCTTATGCAACCAACACCCTGGTGGACAACATGACCAGTTCCAACGTCAACCTCAACATCTTCCGGCTGTTGAGCCAGTACTGGACGGAAACCACCTATTTCGACGAGTCGCAATACGACCTGGCCACGCGCAATATCCCGGCGAACTTCTGGAACGCCATGTACCGCGACGTGCTCAAGAACCTCGACGAGGCGAAAGTTCTGATCCCGGCCCAGGGCCCGGCTGTCGTGGATGCCGTTCAGAAAAACCAGATCGCTTGTGTGGAAATCCTGAACGTATACTCTTACATGACGCTGGTTAATCTGTTTGGAAACATCCCCTACTCGGAGGCGCTGGATTACCGGAACGTATATCCGAAATACGACGATGCCGCCGGTATCTACAACGACCTGGCTACCCGCCTGGATGCAGCCCTTGCTTCGATCAACACCGCCGAAGGCGGTTTCGGCAGCAGCGACCTGCTGTACGGCGGCGACATGGCCGGCTGGAAGACTTTCGGCAACTCGCTCAAACTCAAAATGGGCATGATGCTGGCCGACGTGGATGCCGGCAAAGCCAAAACCATGGTGGAAGCCGCTGCCGGCGCCGGCGTGATCTCGTCGAACGACGAAAACGTGGTGTTCCACTATCTTCCTGCTCCGCCCAATACCAACCCGATCTGGGTTGACCTGGTGCAAAGCGGACGGAAGGACTTCGTGGCTGCCAACACCATCGTCGATTTCATGAACGGCCTGAACGATCCGCGTATTCCGCTGTATTTCACCGAAGATGCCAACGGCGCATACGCCGGCGGTATCTATGGCACCAGCAACAACTACGCCACTTACTCCAAACCGGCCGAAGCCATCACGGAGCCCGACTTCGAAGCGCTGCTGATGGACTATGCCGAGGTGGAATTCCTGCTCGCCGAAGCCGTTGCGCGCAACATGAACGTGGGCGGTACCGCTGCCGGACACTACGAAAACGCTATCCGCGGCTCCATTGAATACTGGGGCGGCAGCAGCGCCGACGCCGATACTTACCTCGCCCAAGCCAGCGTGGCTTATGCCACTGCCGCGGGCGACTTTAAACAAAAGATCGGCCACCAGAAGTGGATCGCCCTCTACAACCGCGGTTTTGATGGCTGGACAGAATGGCGCCGTTTCGATTACCCGATCCTCAACGTGCCGCCCGATGCCGGCCTGACGTACGACGATATTCCGAAGCGCTTTCCATACTCCGTGGACGAGCAGACACTGAATACCGACAACTACAATTCTGCCGCTTCCGCTATCGGCGGCGACAATGTCAAAACCAAACTGTTCTGGGATAAATTCTAAACCGGTTTAGTTTGAATAACCTGATACAGGGTTGTTCCGGATGTCCGGAGCAACCCTGTTTTTTATAAGGTCATCCGTTTTAAAATACCTTGAGTTCAGCATCAGCGCACATAACATGGGTCACCCAAAAAAAAGGGTGTTTCACACCTCTTAACGACCCGTTGAAACATTTTTATCCTGAAAACCCGCCATTTTTACCGAAATTCGCATCTCCCTTTGTAGTAAATCATTCTCTCAACGCTCAATCGCTTTGCTATGTCTACCGACGAACGCCTGCGCAGCCGCCGCACCATGCGCAATCCCCTGCTCCTGCTCGGATTTGTAATGACCTTTATCTATCTCGGGCTTGGCGCCTGGTTATTTATAGATAAATCCTTTCTGCCCGGTATTCCTGCCGACTTCCGCAATATCTTTGCCGTTATGTTGCTGGCATACGGCGGATACCGCGGCTGGCGACTGTACGCCGACCATTTCTGATCCACATACCATTTTGAATATGTTACGAAACGTGCTTATTTCCGGCATTATCTTCAGCATTTTCCTCGTGTCGTGCGAACGCCGCGGTAAAGACGGCAAAGTGCTGGACACGCCCACTACCGGCCATATCCGGATCATGGCCGACGAAGGTTATAAACCCATCATTGCATCCTCCATCGACGTGTTCGATTCGATTTACCGGCGGGCCAGCATAGATGCGGAGTACGTCTCAGAGGGTGAGGCGGTGGCGGCGCTGATCCGCGATTCCATCCAGGTGATCATTATCACCCGCCAATTGACTAATGAAGAACTGGATAAATACTTCCGTCCGAGGGGCTTTGAACCGCCTGCCACCCCCATCGCGCACGATGCCGTGGCCTTTATCCTGAACCCGGCTAATCGCGATACCGTTTTTAGCATCGACCGGATAAGGGATATTCTGACCGGAAAATACACCAACTGGAAAGATTTTAACCCTAAATCGACCCTGGGCGATATTCGCCTGGTATTCGACAACCCCCTGTCCGGCACGGTGCGCTATGCCAAAGACTCCATCGGCGGCGGGGCGCCGCTGTCGCCCAATGCGTCGGCCCTCGAAACGAACGCCGAGGTGATCGCTTATGTGGCCAAACACCCCAATGCCATCGGTATTATCGGCGCCAACTGGATATCCGATACCGACGACAAAGGCGTACAGGCTTTCCGGCGGGAAATTAAGATTGCCGATATTGCCAAATCGGCCGGCGCGGAAGGCTTTGGCCCGTACCAGGCTTACCTGGCCACCGGCCAATACCCGTTCAAACGAACGGTGTACATCATCAATGCGCAGGGACGCAAAAATGGTTTGGGAATGGGGCTGGCCGCTTTTCTGGCCGGCGATACCGGCCAGCGTATCGTGCTCAAAGACGGACTGTTGCCGGCACAGGCGCCTACCCGCCTCATCCAGATTCAGCGTTGAAAACTGACTATCCCCTGACGTTGCCTGAGCCACTTTTTTCACTTCATTTCGTTAAGTTAATATTAAACCCTGTTGGCAGGCTGCCCTTTTTGAAGAATAGAATGTTGCTATTTGAACAAAAAACGTCAAAAAAATCAAAACTTTGCAGCCGGGAACAAACTTCCGCTCAACGAAGAACAAAACATCCGTGCACGACAGTCATTAACAAAAAACGTATCCAAGCAATGACAACTTTCCAAAAAAAAATCTTATTGCTGCTGCTCGCTGTATCCTGCGCAGTTGCCGGTAAAGCCCAAACCCATGCAGAAGCCCTGGCGGCCATGCAATTGGAAAATTGGGATAAAGCCATAAAGATTTACGCAGAACTGACCAAAAAAGACCCCACCGACCAGCCGGCATGGTTGGCCATGGGCAGCGCCTATCTGGCCAAAGGTGAAAAAGACAAGGCCAAAACCACTTTCGACGCCGCTTTTAACGCCAAACCCGACGGCCCGTATGCCATGATAGCCAGCGGGCGTATCCTGTTGATGCAGGGCAAACAAACGGAGGCCGACGCTATTTTCAGCAAGGCTGAAAAATATGGCAAAAAAGACGTTGCTGCCAAACGGCTGATCGGGGAATCCTTCCTGTACACCGAACCGGGCGTGAAACCCAATTTTGCCCGCGCCGAAGAGGGCCTTAAAAAAGCGGTGGACTTCTCTTCCAAAGATTTTGAAAGCATTATGGCCCTGGCCTATTGCTACAAGGAAATGCCTAACGGCGGATTGGCAGCCCAAAACTACGAGTTTGCCGTGAGCCTCGAGCCCAAAAACCCCTTGCCCGTTTATATGCTGGCAAAGGTGTACAAGGCGGCCAAGTTGGATGAGAAGTTTATGGTCTATATCGACAAGACGATAGCCCTCGACCCGAAATACACGCCTGCCCTGCGGGCAAAAGCGGAGTTTCTGTATTTCGAACGCCAGTGGGAAAATGCCCTCAAGGCGGCTAAAGACCTGGTCAATAACGGAACCGAGGTGGTGATCGAAGACGAAATGCTGCTGGCCAATCTGCTGTATATCAATAAAGATTGCGTGGGTTGCAGCGAACTGGTGGAGAAAATCCTCAAAAAAGACAACTCCAAAAACTACCTGATGCGCCTCAAAGCCTACTGCGACTACGACAACGGCAAATTCGATGACGGGCTGTCGGTTATGATGGACTATTTTAAAAAAGTAGATCAGTCTAAAATACTGGCTTCCGACTACCTGTACCTCGGCCGCCTTATCCTCGGTACCAAAGGCGATACTGCCGAAGCCATCAGGAGCCTCCGCAAATCCATAGAAATGGATCCTTCTTCCTGGAAACTGCATGAGGAAATAGGAAAGATTTACTACGATGCCAAGGACTACTGCAATGCCGTGGGCGCTTATCAGGCATATATCGATTCGCTGACGGAGACCCAGGCTATGGTCAACTCTTATTATCGCCTCGGCCTGTGCCATTATTTCTGCAACGAGGATTCGCTCCGATACGAAAAATCGGAAAAGGCATTTGCCAAGCTGACGGAATTGCTGCCCGACGCCGGCCTCGGCTGGGCATGGCGCGCCAAAGCCATGTCGAAACTGGAGCCGGATATCGAAAACCATCCGGAACTATTGGAAGAATTCGGCAAAGCCAAACCTTTTTTCGAGCAGTTCGTCACCATCGCGGAAGCCGATTCAGCCAACCTGGCCAAAAACAAACGCGACATGATCTCCTCTTATGAATACCTGGCCTCCTACCACTTCCTGAAAAAGGAAGATGACAAGGTGAAATCATACCTGGAGAAGTTATTCACCCTCGACCCGACAAACGACAGCGGACAAAAGATCAAGGCATTTATGGAAGGAGAAACTCCTGTGCCGGGTACGCCCCTGAAAAACGGCAGCAAGGGGTGAATTTGTTGATTTGTTGATTTGTTGATTTGAGGGCTCTGCGCTTGGTGGAGTGGCCAAGAGCAGGGCCCTCAAATCAACAAATCAACAAATCAACAAATCAACAACCCCTCACTGCAACTGAAACCTTACCGGCAGCACAAAGCGCACTTTCACGGGATGCCCGTTCGCTTCGCCGGGGCTCCATTTCGGCATCGCCTGTACCACGCGCACCGCTTCTTTCGCGCAACCGCCGCCAATATCCTTCAGCACCGTCACCTCACTGATGGAGCCGTTTTTGCCGATCACAAACGATAGTGCTACAATGCCCTGGATATTATTTTCCCTTGCCATGGCCGGATAAACGATATTTTTTGCCAGATAGGCTAATAATTCCCGTTCTCCGCCGGGAAAAGCCGGCATTTTATTCACGTCTATAAATTCGTACACGTTGTTGTCTTCTGGCACGGGTTTATATTCAAGGATGGGGCCAAAATCTGACGGGTCGGGTTCGTCGGTGGGCGGGGCTTCCGGGTCGCCTTCGCGGTTTTCCTTGCCGATACCTTTGTCGGACGTTTCCAACACTTCGATCGGGGTGATTTCTTCTTCCGGCACTTCATTGTCGATCAATACGACGGGCGGCACGAACCGCTGTGTTGGCCGCGCGGGCGGTGGCGCGACCGGTTTGGGTGGCGGCACGATCATCTTGTCCGGCGTCGGAGGCGGTATCTCACCGATAATGACGGTGGGCGCTTCTGCTTCCGCACCGGGGAAAGCTTTTGAAACAGCGGAAAGCAACCCGGGCAGGATCAGCCCGAATGTTACCAGCAGTAAACCAATGGTCAGAGCCCGTGCCAGGTGACGGGGATAAGCGCGGCGCAATTGATAAGCGCCGTAATTCTTGTTGCGGTACTCGAATACAATGTCGAGCGTATCCGGCTGGCGAGCGCTTTTTACAGGTACCATAATTTTTAATGTTAAAAAATGAATAATAGTCGGGCTGCTCCGGACGAACCTTTCGTGTCCCGGCAGTAAATCACTTGATGAATACAGAATTGATGGCCTATTCGTCGGACGGCAAATTCGTCGGCGATCCGTGACTTCGTCCGACGAATTTGTCGTTGGACGAATAACCAAACAGGTGACAATCATTACCCGACGACGCAATGACGCCTATCTGCGGTAAGCCGCGGCTACTTGCTGCGCCTCGGTAAATACCAGGCCGCCGGCCGGATTCCGGATGAAAGCCGTTTCCTGCGGCGATATATCCAGCATTACGTAGTGATCGATGCCGCAAATTTTCATTTCATCAAACACGTCGACCACGTTTTTGTACCGGGCCTCCGGCGTAGCTTTGATCAGCACGGCAAAACTGGATACGGTCTTGGTTTTCCCGGATTGGCCAGGGACAGGGCGCGTTTTCAACCCATATATCCGGTCTGCCGACGCCTTCCGCTCAAGCAGTATCCGGCGCAGTCCGTTTGCGTCGTAGCCGGTGGAATCGAGCCGGGCATCGGTTATACCCTGGTACCAGTATACCTTGTCGGCGGCGCCCAACAGCAGGGTCAGTACCTGCCGGTGGCTTAATGCGGGTGGGTCGTCTACCGGGGTTTTGTCGGGCCAAACCACTGGCATCACCTGTGGCTTGGACAGCATGGTGGTCAGCATAAAAAAGGTGATGAGGAGAAAACCCAGATCGACCATGGGCGTTAGGTCGACGCGGGTGGAAGCGCGTTGCGGGGGTTGGCCTGCACGGCGGCCGGGAATTTGAATGTCTGCCATAAGTCGGGATTTTTTAAATGAACTGATACCTGTAAGATGCGCCAAACCCGACCTTTGGCGTGTATAAAGCACTGTTTTTCAATTTTTTATGCAAAAAACACAACCCTGTATTTTAGCGACGAAAAAAGGGCGGCGCCGAACCAGTCGACACCGCCCTTTGGATAAAACCCGGGCGTCAGAGCATAAGGAAGGTGATTGTTCCGTATACCAGGAGAGACGTGAGGTCACTCCAGTTTGAAACGCACGGGCAGGGTAAAGCGTACCTTTACCGGGTTTCCGTTTGCTTCGCCTGGAATCCATTTCGGCATGGTTTGAACGACGCGCACGGCTTCTTTACCGCAACCGCCGCCAATGTCCTTGACGATATTCACATCGCGAACGCTGCCGTCCTTTCCGACGACGAAGGTGAGTGCCACCACGCCCTGAATATTGTTTTCGCGGGCCAATGGCGGATACTTGATGTTCTGTGCCAGGTATTTGAGCAACTCTGCTTCGCCTCCGGGAAAGCTCGGCGGTTTCTGGATATCGAACATCTCGTACGTTTTTTCCTCTACCGGCGCTTTCGGCGCTTCCACCACGGCAAGTTCCGAAGGGTTCTCGTCAATAGCCGGCGGCGCTTCGTCGTTGCCTTTTTTAGTCTCCGCGCCTACGTCTGCCTTGGTCTCGATCACCTCTTCAACCGTCGGCGGCTCCTCATCGGCCACATCCTCGTCTTTTTTAACGACAGGGGGCACGAACTGCACCGTTGAGCGGGTCGGCGGCGGCGGCGTGGGCGGCGGCGGCGGCGGCGGCGGCGGCGGATTGTTCGGGTCGATATCCGGCGGCGGCCCCAGTTCGGCTACCACGTCGATCGGCTTGTCCGTTTGCTTAAAAGCGCCCGATACCATGGAGGTAATATAAGGCAGCGCAAAGAACAATATGATCAGCAGTAAGCCGAGACCCAACGCGCGACCAACATAGGATGGATACGAACGGCGCAACTGATACGCCCCATAAGCCTTGTTCCGGTCGGCGAAGATGATATCCAGCATGTCCTGATAAGTGGGCGTGCCTTTTGCTTCAGCCATAACTTTTATTTTTAATAGTGACGTTTAAACGGGTTGTCTTAATCATACGCGCTACTTGGTTGTGGCGGCGGCCTGTTCTTCGATGGAGAACTTCAAACCTCCCGCAGGGTTTTTGATGAACTCTTCTTCCTGTTCGGACACATCCAGCAACACGTATAAAGCGACGTTTGTAATTTTCATCTCATCAAACGCATCCACGACGTTTTTGTAACGGGCGTCTTTGGTTGGTTTGATGATCACGTTGAGTTTGGAGATCAGTTTCTTTTGCCCCGGATTCTTCGGATCGTCTTTTTCCGTTTCGCCCCATTGCTGCTTTACGCTTTCTTTCTTGTCCAGAATAACTTTGCGCAGCCCTTCGGCGGAATAGTCGGTCGAATCCAGTTTGGCGTCGGTAATACCTTCGTAGTAGTAGACCTTGTCGTTGGCGCCCGACAGCAGGGTGAGTA
>CALEYM010000773.1 GCA_937926185.1 uncultured Bacteroidota bacterium
AATTCCTGGGCGCGCAATCCGGCGCCACACAGGAACAGGGTAATGATAAAAAATGCGTACTTCATGGCGTATGTGATATTTGATAAAGGTTAAAGCAGGTCTTCCAGCTCTTCGTCGGTCATGTCGCGCAGCAGGTCTTCGATATCTTCGGGAGAAAGTTGGAGTTCATGTTTGTTTGTTTTTGTATCCGCTGGGGCCGGTTCCGCATCGATGGAAATGTGCAGCAGTTCATCTGCAGGCAGGATCATAGCGATCTGGTTTTGATCGAGTTCCAGCAGGTTGTCCATCAGGTATGCCTCGGCGTCTTCGACGGAGATGGCAGCGACGGCGATCTCGGGTTCGGCTGGTTTGCTGAAATACCACCAGCCAGTCAGGGCCAGGCTCAGCAGTACGGCTGATGCCAGGGCAAAACGGGGTTGCCACAGATATTGCATCCATTGCCACCACGAGCGTTGTGTTTTTGTTTTGGCGAATGCTTCCGGTTTGCGTCGCGCGCCGATGGCATCCAGTTGGCGGAAAACACTGTCGTTCAGGGTATCAAAATAATCTGCCGGAACACGCATTCCGTCTCCCTTTTGCCGCAGTTCGTTCAGAAAGGGGGCGTGTTCGTTTAGTTCGTCGTGCAATTCGTCTTTCTTCATAAAACTTCAGGTTTGAGGGTTCACAGATGGTCGTTTTCGCGGAAAAAACCTTCTATTTTTTTCACGGCATGGTGAAAAGAGGCTTTCAGGGCGCCCACGGAGGTGTCCAACACGGCCGACATTTCTTCGTAGGGCATTTCGTCGTAATAGCGCAGATTAAAAACGAGGCGTTGTTTTTCCGGTAGTTGTGCCATGGCTGTCTGGAGTTGTTCCTGCAGGGCGTCGCCGTCGAACCACTCGTCGGCGCGGAGGCGGGTGGCCAGGGCGCCGGCAAGGTCGTCGATGGCGCTGGTGTGCTGCCTGGCCCGGCTTTGCAGGAAGGTAATCGCTTCGTTGGTGGCGATGCGATACATCCAGGTGTACAACTTCGATTTACCTTCAAATTGCAAAATACCGCGATAGATTTTAATAAAGGTATTTTGCAAAACGTCGTCCGCATCTTCATGCGTCGTCACCAGCCGGCGGATATGCCAGTAGAGCCGTTCTTTGTAGGCGTCCATCAGCATCCGGAATCCGCGCTCAAAGTTTTTTTCCGAGCGCAGGAATTCCAGGATTTTATCGTCCGTAGCGGGTTTATGATTGACCGGCAGCTGCAATTCCGAGGATGTTTTGTCCCTTATGACGGGTTTGGCGAGGAAAGGTTTAACGTTATAAAAAAATTCACCGCGGAGGCACGGAGGCGCGGAGAAGTTCCTTACAGGACAAGTCTCCGTGCCTCCGTGCCTCGGCGGTGAACATGCTCCAATGAGACAACCTGGCCTTTACTTGGCCGGCATGTCGAAAATTTTCTCGTCGATTTCCGGGTTGTGCGTTACGTTCGTGATCGTAATGACCGAGGAGCCCATTTGCGGATTGTTTTGTTCGATGGTGTGCGGAAGAACGATTTCGCCCACTTTTTTGAAGTTGGAGAACGACGATTCCGACTGCGTTTCCTGGCCGTCTACCTTCGCCACCGAAATGGTTTTGATCTCGTACCAGGTTTCCGGGTCGATGAGTTTATATTCCGTTTTGTCGGCGTTGTATTCGACCTTGATCTTGTGGGCTTCCGTGCCGTCCACGTCTTCTTTACCCACGTATTCCACGGCGTAGCCTTTTTCCTTGTAGTTGTAGAGCGAGCCGCTGAGGTCGGTCATGTACTTCAGTTCTTTTACCTGGTCGGCGGTAAGCGGTTCGGCTTCGGTTTTGCCCATGAAGGGGTTGTTAGCCCAGCCCTGATCGCCCTTGATGCCGGAGCTTTGCGTCATGCCCATCACCGTCACGTCGATGCGGGCGGCTTTGTTTTTGACTACGGTCATGGACATGGGTATTTCCATGCCGGGCGCGGCCTGCGCGGTGATTTTAGCTTCGGTTTTCATCGAATTGACGGCTTCCCAGGCTTTACCGCCCGTCGCCTCGATATGTTTTGCAATAATTTCGTCGGCCGTTTGTGCCGGGATGGCGACCAAAGCGAGGAAGAAAAAAAGACCGGGCAATAATACGTTTTTCATGTGTGTGCGTTTCAAAGATAGTGAATGTGTTGAGTTTAATCGTCACACGACCTGGAGTCGTTAGACGAATGGATGGAGAATGGTTTGGGATAAAAACGAGGCAAAATTACGTAGTAAATAGCGGATAAGGGGCTTAAAATTCGATAATATTGCCAAGATGTAAGACAAAAGGAGCATTACTGGTGTTAATGAAAAATCTTATTTTTGTGGAAAATTCAATAACTGATGCCTGCCAGGGATAAATACCATAACAATGTTCGCCGTGCCCTTGAAAAAGCAGGTTGGGAGATCACACATGACCCTTATTACCTGAGAGTAGGGCGACGGAAAGGATTTATTGATTAAGGCGCGGAGCTCATTGCTGCACAAAAAGGCGCGGACAAAATTGCTGTTGAAATTAAAAGTTTCTCCGGGGTGTCTGACCTTGACCAATTTGAGGATGCATTGGGACAATTTCTCATTTACCTCATGGCTTTGGAACGAAAAGAGATTGACCGAACGCTTTACCTCGCAGTTCCGGAACCCTTTTACGAAAGTTTTTTCGATGATAGCTTCTTTTTGGAAGTAATTGTACGATACCATGTAAAAATGGTTATTTTTAATTTTCAAACTGATAAGATTGTCAAATGGATAAAGTAGCAAAATACAAAAAGGCAGCCCGGGAAATCGTTGAAGAAATTTATCATATGATTCCTGAAGAGGATAATGTGGAAACGCAGTTGGTAATAGATGAAGAGCATGGACATTATATTCTTTTC
>CALEYM010000774.1 GCA_937926185.1 uncultured Bacteroidota bacterium
CTTGGCTTCGATAGGAATGGAAATATATTTTTCGGGATTGTTCAGACGAACAAAGGTAGATAAAAATCCGCAATAAAAACCGAACCCCGGTTCAGGCGGGGGCCCGACCGGGGATCGAAGTTACTTCCATGAGATTAGGTAATTGGACCGGATTAAAATCAGCGGTACCATTACCGCAAAGTAAATTGCCAATACCGCATCGAGCAGCGGAAACCAGATTATAAGTTGGTCATCGCGTAATTGGCGCAGGATTTTCCAATAAATACCGGCAGCGAGGGCCATCCGGACGGCGTAAAATACAACAGAAACCATGCCAAAATCGGAAAACAGTAAGGCGGGCAACAAAAAATAATGCAATACGAGTGTTAAAGTCAGTAATGCAAGGGCGATCCGGTGTTCGCGACGGTAAAATTTCCCGGCGCCAAGGTGCCGGCGTTTTTGGCGGCGCCATTCCCTCCAGGTTTTTTTTGCCCCGGAATAAACGAAGGCCTCCGGCGCCAGGCAAACCGCCGTATTGCCGGCGTGCGCGGCGGCATTCACCAGCAGATCGTCGTCGCCCGAAGGGATGTGCGCGTGCGCGGCAAAACCGCCCACCCGCTGAAAAAGCGATTTTGTCCAGGACAGGTTGCGGCCCACACCCATGTACGGCCATCCTGCCAGGGCAAAAGAAAAATACTGCATGGCCGTGTACACCGTTTCGAAACGTATCCAGCGGTTCAGCAGCCCGGGGCCGGGGCGGCAGGGGGCGTAGCCGAGGGTGATTTCGGATTGTCCCGAGGCCTCGGGACAATCCGAAATCCGCCATCCGCAACAACCACTCCCGGCTCGCCGGTTCGCAATCGGCGTCGGTAAAAACGAGATATTCGTGGCGGGCGGCGGCGATGCCCTGCGCCAAGGCATGTTTTTTGCCGGGGGAAGTTTTAGGCGCAATTCGTAATACCCGTAAATGCGCGTATTTTTTTTGAAAGGCGGCCAGTATCGCCGGCGTTTCGTCGGCGGAATCGTCGTCCACCACCAGCACTTCAAAATCGGGGTACTGCTGCTCCAAAACAGCCGGTAAGTACTTTTGAAGATTGGCTGCCTCGTTGCGGGCGCAAATGATCACCGAAACGGGCGCCAGCACGGGTTTGCCGCCTGGCACAGGCGGCCTGTACCGGGCCAGCCGGCCAAACAGGAAGTACCAGACGGCCATCTGGGCCAGCGTGGCGCAGGCGAACAGCCCGAAAAGGAAAGTCATACCGGGCAAAGATGTACTTTTTTCGCCAGGGGGGAATCGCCGATAAATCCACAATATTCCGCACCTTTGCTATCAAGTACCAAAACAAGGCGTAATCCGTAATCCGTCCCGAGGCCCCGGGATAATCCGCAATCCGTAATCCGCAATCCGCAATCCGCAATTCCAATGTCTATCATTATCGCTATCGACGGTCATTCTTCCTGTGGAAAAAGCACGCTGGCCAAGGGTTTGGCCAGGGCGCTGCATTACGCGTATCTCGACACGGGCGCCATGTACCGCGCCGTTACCCTGTATTTTCTCGATCATCAGATCGACTACAACGACCCCGCCGCCGTGGAAGCGGCATTGAAACAGATCGACATACACTTCGAAAGGATTGACGGAAAAAACCATACTTTTCTGAACGGCCGGGACGTAGAACGCGAAATCCGGGAAATGCGGGTAAGCGGGCACGTGAGTCCGGTGTCGGCTATTTCGGCCGTACGCCGCGCCATGGTAGCCCAGCAAAAAACAATGGGCCGGCGCCGCGGCATCGTGGCCGACGGACGCGACATCGGCACCGTGGTGTTCCCCGACGCCGAACTGAAAATTTTTCTCACCGCCGACGTCGACGTGCGCACCAGCCGCCGCCACCTCGAACTGGCCGCCAAAGGCATCGACGCCGACTGGGACGATATCCGCCGCAACCTCATCGAACGCGACCGCATCGACTCCTCCCGCGCCGACAGCCCCCTGCGCGAGGCCGACGACGCCGTCGTGATCGACAATACACTGCTGTCGGAAGAACAACAACTCGAAAAAGCCCTGCAATTAGCCAATGAACGCCTGGAATTGCAGGTGAGCAAGCAATAAATTTACAATTTACAATTTACGATTTAAAATGCCCTCTATAAAGTTCCGGCCAACCATTATTCGGGATACCCTAATCGTAAATCGTAAATCAAATGGTCTTATCTTCACACCATGAATAACGACGCTCTTCCCCGCGGACTTTCTTTCCTGGCCGGCGCTGCCGCGGGCCTGGCCCTGGGTTATTACCTGCACTCTGAAAAAGGAAGCGCCCTGAAAGCGCAACTGAGCGGCAACTGGCACGACGCCCTCGACGACCTGGGCGAGTACGCCCGCGAACACCTCGGCGAACTGCTGAAATCGCTGGATTCCACCCTCGGCAAAGGTTTTAACCTGGCTGAAATGATTGACGAACAATTCCGGGAAGAATTGAGCGATGTGGCCGAAAACGCGGGCGAAGCCCTCGAAGACGCCGAATCGTCGTTCGAGAACGGCATGGACAAAGCCCGTTCCAGGCTCCTGCAGAAGTTCGCCGAACAAGGCCTCTAAACCCTCATAAACCCCCATAAACCCTCATAAACCCCCATAAACCCTCATAAACCCTCTAAACCCTCCCTGATATATGAAAGACACCGAACAATTTCTCGAAACCGCCGGCGAAACCGCCGAATACGCCCGGCAGTACGTGAAGCTGCAATTCGACTACCTGCGGCTCGAAACGGCGGAAAAACTGGCCAAAACGGCATCTTCGCTGGTATCCATGCTGGTGGTGGGCGCATTGGGACTACTGGCCCTGTCGATGCTTTCGCTGGCCGCGGGTTATTACCTGGGCGAGGTGTGGGATTCTTACCCGCTGGCCTTTCTGGCCGTGGGCGGATTCTACATCCTGCTGGCCCTGTTGGTGTTGCTGTTTAAAAAACGCATGCTCACCGACCCGCTGCTCCACTCCTTTATCCGTTCCTTTTTTGATTAAAGCCGGTATATGAATCGCAAAATCAATAATCTGGAAGAACTCCTGCAGGAAAAAGCCCGCGTGCAGGCGCAATTGAAAATTGTGCAAAGCGAACTGAACGCCAGCGCGCAACGCACCCGCCAGGAATTCAGGCTGCTGGTGGAAGAAAAGTTTTCCCTGAGCAAACAACTCGGACAGCTGTTTCAAAGTACCGCCAAACCGGGCGTGGGTACCACGGCCCTGCAGGCCGTGGGCCAGGTAGCCAGCCGCGGCACCTGGTGGGGCGGCATCGCGGCCACCCTCCTGCCCATGGTCGTCGACTTCATCCGCCGCCAGGTGGCCCGCCGCAAAGAACGCAAAGCGGCAAAACCCGCGAAACCCGCACTGGAAAGCGGCCCCGCCGCCGCTGCGCCCGCCAAACCGAAATCGCCGGGCCGCCGGCTGTTCAAACGCAAAAAGAAGGCCGACGAAGGCGGGACGCCGGAATGAGCCCCCTCCGGTTTTGCGTACCTTTATGGCCTCAAGCCGGAATATATGTCCAGATTTTTTAACACGGCAGGGCTTTGCAGCCCGGATAAACACTACGTGGTAGACCCCCTCTACCGCCGAGCCGCGGCTATGCATAATTCCCGCCCGCGAGTCAATCCGACCCCCGACCCGCGGTACGGGACAGGCCCATAGCCATCAACTTAAGGGCTTGGGCATGGTTCTCCGCCCGTGAAACCCCACCCCCGACCCCTCCCCTAAAGGGGAGGGGAGACGTAGAGTACACCGCGACATGCTCTACGGCGTACTCTACGAGGGGTGCTACGTCTCCCCTCCCCTTCAGGGGAGGCCTGTCCCGTACCGCAGGTCGGGGGGCCGGGGGTGGGGTTTCACGCGCAGAGAGCAGTTCATAAAAATTACAACATATCATAACAATGATGTCCACAGATAACGGACCTGTCCCGGCACAATCCGGTTGGAATCTGACAAAAGTCATCCTCGCCTCTTCGGTAGGCACCCTCATCGAATGGTACGACTTTTACATCTACGGGACGCTGGCGCCGTACATAGCCCTTCATTTTTTCCCGTCGGACAATCTGACGGCCTCCTACCTGGCTGCCCTGGGTTCGTTTGCCGCGGGCTTTATCGTGCGGCCTTTCGGCGCGCTGGTGTTCGGACGCCTGGGCGACCTCATAGGCCGGAAGTATACCTTCCTGATCACGCTCCTGCTCATGGGGCTATCCACTTTCGCCATCGGACTGATACCCGGCTACGCGACCATCGGTATGGCCGCCCCGATCCTGATCCTGCTGTTGCGGCTGTTGCAGGGCCTGGCGCTCGGCGGCGAATACGGCGGCGCTGCCACCTACGTGGCCGAGCATGCGCCCGACCACCGGCGGGGCTATTACACCGGATATATTCAAACCACGGCCACCGTGGGCCTGTTGGTATCCATCGCGGTCATTCTGGGTGCAAAAAACGGCATGGGCGACGCCAGATTCGACGCCTGGGGCTGGCGCGTTCCGTTCTGGATATCCATTGTAATGGTGGCCATTTCGGTGTATATCCGCCTGAAAATGAAGGAGTCGCCGATGTTTTCCAGCATCAAACTGAAAGGCAAACTGTCGCGCAACCCGCTGGCCGAGTCCTTCGGCAAACGCGAAAACCTGAAAATGGTGCTGCTGGCGCTGTTCGGCGCCGTGGCCGGCCAGGGCGTGATCTGGTACACGGGGCAGTTCTATGCCATGTCGTTCATGGATAAGGTCTGCAACATCGAGTTCAATACCGTGCGGTATATCCTGGCGATAGCGATCGTGTTCGGCACGCCGTTTTTCCTGATCTTCGGCGCTTTGTCCGACCGCATCGGCCGCAAATGGATCATGATGGCCGGCATGTTACTGGGCGTCCTGACTTACCGGCCGATCTACCAGAAAATGCTCGACATCTCCTCGGTAAAAGCCGAAGTGATCGCCGAAAGGAGTTCCGCAGGCCGCGGCGTGGCCGTAGCCGCAAACGGCGATTCCACCATCATCACCACCGAGGTCAGGGCATTTGCCAACGGCAATACGTACAAGGAGATAAAAACGGAAAAAATACTGGCCGATAAAAGCGTCGTAAAGCCCCAAACAGAACTGAAGAAACAAATGTGGCTTTCGCCCGCCAACTGGTGGTTGATGGCTTTTCTGGTGTTCATCCAGATCATCTACGTGACCATGGTGTACGGCCCCATCGCGGCGTTTCTGGTGGAATTATTCCCCACCCGTATCCGGTATTCGTCCATGTCGCTGCCGTATCATATCGGGAACGGCATTTTCGGCGGCCTGGTGCCCTATATCGCCACTTTCCTGGTGGAAGAGAGCAAGACCGCGACGAATACCGCCGGCGACCCGCTGGCCGGCCTGTTCTACCCCATGAGCATTGCCGCGATCTGTATGCTCATCGGCGCCCTGTACCTGCCGGCCCGGACGGATAAGCTGAAACACGCGGAAGATTGACGGCTGCTCCCATGATTGCCCCGGGCTGCCGTACTGGGGTCAAAGTCAGAGCACAGGAAAACATGAATCAGAATAGGAAATATTATCTTGAACTCATCGCGGTTTTAGACTTTCCAAGTTTTAAAAACTTGGAAAGTCTGCACGATAACGAATA
>CALEYM010000775.1 GCA_937926185.1 uncultured Bacteroidota bacterium
GGGTTTATGAGGGTTTATGAGGGTTTATTATAAACCTTTATAAACCTTTATAAACCTTTATAAACCTTTATAAACCTTTATAAACCCTCATAAACCTATCAATTTAGAACTCCAGCGCGGCCCCGATAAAAATCCGGCGCGGCTGGGTATAGCGTCCGGGGTTCAGCAGGCCCCAGGAGTAAGCGGACAGATACGCTTCCAGGTTCCGGTCTTGGGCAACAAGGCCGCTGAGGAAGGATTGCGCTTCGCCCGTGGCCAGGTATCCGTCGTCGACAGGAGAACCGGTAACAGGGTAAACACCGATAATGTTCTTCTGGTTGAGCAGGTTGGATACGCGGAAGTACACATTCAGGTTGAGCGGGTTTTTACCGGACGCCACCAGGTTGAAGGATTTGTCGAGCCGCAGGTCCAGGTTTACGCGCCAGGGCAGGCGGCTGCCGTTAAGGGCGCCCAGGGTGCCGCTACCACCGAAACGTTCCGGACGCAGCCGGGCGGTATAAGGCCGGCCCGATGCCGCGGAAAGTTGGAGGTTGGCGCCGAAGTTGGCCAGGATATCCACGTTGCCTATCCGCGGGCCGTTGTAACGTTTGCCGGAAGCGAAGCGGTAATCGAAAATAGCCTGAATATTATGGCGTTCGTCGAAATTAAGCGGCGAGAGCGTACGGATAAAATTCCCGCGGGACGTCAGGCCGCGCAGCGAGTTCGGATCCGAACCGGTACCGTCGGCGAATTGCAGGGTATAAGCCAGGCGCAATTCGGCATTCTGAATCCGGCGCAGGTCGTATTGAACCGTGAAACCTTTCGTGGTGCCGAAGTCGATGTTGTCGTACGTATCATAAGAGCCGACCGTAGGCACAAAGAGAATGGTACGGCTTTGAAGCAGGTCGCGCATTTCGCGATAGTATGCCGAGAATTTGACTGCCGAGTTTTGATTCAGGCGTTGCTGGAATCCCACCTCGTAGTCCACTACGCGTTCCGGCCTGAGATTCGCATTGTTGCCGGGCGTACGGCCCGGTGTATAGAAATACAGGTAGTTGAGCGGCGTAACCTCCCAGTTGCTGGTCGGGCGCTGCACGAGTACGTCGTAGTGGGCAAAGAAGTTGGCTTCGTCCGAAATCGGGAAAGAGAAGGCCAGACGCGGCATCCAGTTTACCTGGGGCGTGTAGTCTTCGAAGGCCGTGTTGGGATCGAAGCGCGGGTCGAGGATGTTATCGCCCGAAACGGTGTCGTTCAGGAAGGGGGACACCACGCCGCCGCCGCCAAAGATCACGTTGCCGTCTACAGCCTGGGTACCGTCGGGGAAATACCAGGTATCGCCGTCACGGAAGGCTTTCAGCGTATTTTCCGATTGGCTGGTCACATACACTTTGAAGTCGTCGCCGATGGTACCCGGCCGGTTGCCCGCGTTAGGTTGGGTGGCGTAGTAATCGCGGGCGTTCATCACCTGGTACAGGGAGTAGGGGTCTTTCATCACCTTGGTATTCAGGTCGAAACGTTCGACCCGTACGCCGAGGCTGAAGATCATGTTATTGAAGGTAAACTTGTCTTTCAGATAAGCCGCCTGGTACAAAGGACGAAGCGGGGCTACCGGGAAGTTACGGATACCGTCGGCGTCTCTGCTGGTAAAGAAATCGTTGAAAGTTATGTTGTTTTCCAACTTTTCTCCCAGGTAATCATAACCATAGTAACCGATCAGGCTTTGGTCAGTCAGTTCGCGGGGCGAGAACATGCCGAGGTTGAGCTCTTCCGGGCTGAGTTCATTGGGATTCAGCCATTCGGAAAGTTGCAAACCTTTCTGCTCGCGGATTTTGCGGTAGAACCGGAAATCCTGCAGATCGATCACGGCGTTGGCGTAAATGTCGACGGAGTCGCCGATGAGCGGAGACCAGAACGGATCCCACACCTGGTCAATCACCGTATTGGAGTCCAGGCCATTGAAGTGGTTGTTGGTAATGAGGCTCATCAGGTTCCACAGACCGCCCGGGGCCAGGTTCCACGCGCGATTGGTGCGTTGCTCGGTGAGCAGGCCGAACTGGATGCTGTGCGTACCGGTTTTGCCCAGTTTCAGGTCGAAGCTGGCCGACGCCATGCCGGTCAGGATGTCCTCTTCCCCTTTAGCATAGCTGTTGTATATGGAACTTACATTGGTAAACATCCCCGACCAGATATCGTCATAAGTAGCGCTGAAGCGGCCGTTGGTGTTCAGGAACGACAGGAAATCGTCGTTCTGGGCAAATTCATTGTAGGCCACCAAACCGGGATTGGGGACAACAATATTGCCGGCGCCATTGACAAAACCAGGTTGGTGATCGACGTAAGATTCCTGGTTGTCGAGATGCACCCCGATGTTGCCGTCGTTGTCGATACCGATAATGGGCAAATAGTTGAAGTTAAAGCGGCCAATATAGCCGTAGTCAAAGAACCGGTCGCCATGCCGCGGATCGTAGGTAACGTTGTTACCGCGTTCGAAGCCGAATTGCAGGGTGTAGCTGGCATTTGAAATAGAGACCCGGTTGGCAGAAGCCGCATCGCGCGGCCCTTCGCTGCCCCCAAGGCGGTGACGGAAGCGGGCAATGCCGCGGTACCGTTTGCTGTATTGGGTCGGATTGTTCTGGCTGTTGAGCACCCGCCAGCCGCCCGGCGTGAACTGGTTCTCCCGGTCGTTGAACGTGCCGGTCAGGCTGAGGTCGATGTTATCGGTCACCCGGAAGTCCAGTTTTGTCGTCAGGTTGATGTCTTTGCGTTTCTCGAGCGGATTGTGGTCGAGCAGATCGACGCTGTCCTGCGTAAAGTTTTCGGCGGTTGGCCGGAGGAAGCCGTTCTCAATCTCCAGCGGGTGGAGCATGAGGCGGCCGAGCGTGCCGCCGGCATTGGCCAGTTGTTCCAGTTTGGCTCTTTCGGCGTTGGCCACGGCTTCGTCGGCACTGTAATAATTATTCCAGTTTATCGCGTTCCAGTCCACGGGCGAACCTTTGGTTTTTGCTACGCGCAGGGCCGGCGGGTCGTCGTCTTTCTGGTCGAGATACTGACCCGACAAGCGGAAGCCGATAAGCGTGCGTTCCGGTTTGCCTTCCGACGCTTTTCTTTTGAGCAGCGGGCCGCTGATGTTGGCGGTTCCCAGGAACCAGCCGTACGGGTCAAGGCCCTTGGAGTTTTCCACCTCTATGGCGCCGTGATATTCGCTGGCCGGGCCTTTTGTGACGATGGAGATGACGCCGCCGGTCACGTCGCCGTATTCGGCGCCCAGACCGCCCGTCACCACCTGGAGTTGCTCGATGTCCTGTACCGGCAGGGCGTTGGCGCTGTTGCCGGAAATCCGGATACCGTCCACGTACACGTTGGTGGCGTTGGAACGCGAACCTTTGATGTTCACGTCGCCGCCGTCGATGGAAGTGGTACCGGCGGTTGTGGCAACGATCGCGTTGACGCTACGGGTGGGCAGGTTTTTGATCTGATCGGAGGTGAGCGTCTGTCCGCCCTGAGTTTTATCCTGTTCGATCAGCGGTACCTTGAATTCGGTGACCACGACTTCGTTCAACAGGGTGCCCGATTCCATTTTGACGTCGAAGGCGTTCAGCGTGTTGACGAGCACCCGCACGCCGCTGGTCACCGCGGTTTTGAAGCCGGTGTAGGAAACTTCCACGTTGTAACTGCCGGGGTCGAGCGATATGCGGTATTCCCCGTTGTAATCCGTGATCGCGCCGCGTACAAACTCGGTGCCTTTCAGCGCCTTGACAGATGCCCCGATCAGCGCCTCGCCGGTTTCATCCGTGACCTTGCCCCTTAGCACGGTTTGTTGGGCCATCGCGGCGCCGGCGCACAGGAGCAGGGTTAAGGTTAGTAGTAAAGAACGTACCATAAACAGAGATTGATTATTCAATGGATAGAGTGTCTCAGTTTTAAATTAAAATAAATGTTAAAGAGTTGTTTTTCCAATTCAGAGCGGGTTTTCAGGCGCATAAGTTGACACTCCGGCCAAAAATGACCGCAATGTTAGTGAAACTACCCGGCAGCAAGGTTATACGTTTTAACACAATGTACAAGTTTTGACAAATATGGGCGTAGCGGGGGCGCATTTTGGGCATTTTTATTCATCCAGGTTTGTCAGGATTTTTTCTAACAATACTTCTGCAAGACGGCGTTTCGATTCCTGTGTCCAACCCGCGATATGGGGCGACAGCACCACGTTGTCGAGTTGGTGCAGGCGCGCGTAAAGCCGGTGTTCCGTGTCGGTGAAGGTTGCCGGTTTTTCGTTTTCAAACACATCCAGACAGGCGCCGCCTACCCTGCCTTTTTCAAGGGCGTCTGCCAGTTCGGCTGTTTTTACGCAGCTGCCCCTGGCGGTGTTGAGCAGGATAAATCCCGGTTTACAGCGTTCAATGAACGTTTTATCGACAATATGATTTGTCTCTTTGGTCAGGGGCAGGTGCAGGCTGATGATGTCGGCCTGCCGTACCAGTTCGTCGAGGGTGGTTTCCCGCACCCAGGGCAAATCGGCCGCGTAACGGGTTTTATATTTGTCGTAAGCCAGTACCGTCATGTCCATTCCCGCCAGTTTCCGGGCAAACTGGCTGCCCGTGTGCCCGAACCCGATGATGCCTATGGTTTTTCCACCCAGTTCGAACCCGCGGTTTGCTTCGCGCCGCCATACGTTTTGCCGCACTTCGCGGTCGGCCCTGATCAGGTTATTGGCCAGGGCCAGCAACATGCCCAGCGCCTGTTCGGCCACCGCGTTGCGGTTACCTTCCGGGCTGCCGAGTACCGCTACTCCTTTGGCAGCGGCGTAATCCCGGTCCACGATTTCCATCCCGGAGCCGAGCCTGCCGACGAAACGCAGGTTTTCCGCTTTATCGAGAAAAACCCGGTCGACGATGATCTTGCTGTTGATGATCAGTCCTTCGTAGGGATGAATGATGCGGAGGGTATCGTCCAGGGTAATTTCCGGCCGGTAGTGGCAGACATATCCCCGACGGGTAAGTCCATCAGTCAACAGGGGGTGGCAATCATCGGTGATCAGCACTTGCTTCATGCCAATGTTCTTGCAAAATGACGCAATTTTTCAGGGTCGCAAATCGGAATTGAGCTAAAGGCTACCGGTGAATGGTGAATGCGTCGCGTGGGTTTGTGAAAGAAAACGGGTTAGCGTTGGCATTTCAGACAACCCGCCGGAACTTTGCGGCATCCGGGAGCAGACGGTACTCCAGCCGGCAGGCGCCTGTAGCAGCGGCAAAGATATTTAACCACTACTATGAAATACTTCTTTTTTTTGATGTTGTTCTGCGGGGTGGGAGCGTTTTGTTCCCCCGTCCCAAAAAAGAAAAGCCAGCGGGTCGATTGTTATGTACGCTACCTCGTTCCGGAGGCGCAACTGCACGCCGAACTGAGCCTGCGCGAAGGCCCGCCCGGTCAGGCGGCGCAAAACCCCGCCGCGATTCCCGGCGGCGTTCGTTACCAGGGCGTACTGATGCATGAACTCGATGGCGGCGAAGGGATCAGTTACCGGAGCGACCGCTCCGGCGGCTACAACCCGCAACACGTGTTTGCCTGGACGGACGAATTTAAGAAGGCGAAACAATTCCGGATGGAATTATCGCCCATCACCGCTTTTACTTTTGGCTCCGCCACCCTCAGCCGCCAGTCGCCGGCGACTTTCAGCTGGGAGGGCGCACCCCTGGAAAAAGGCGAGGCACTCGTCTTTTTGTGGGAGACCGCGGATCGTCGGAATACCGTACCGATGGAGGTAATTGCTACGCCGGGTCAGCAGCGCATCGAGTTTCCCGCCGCCAAAATAGCCAAACTGACGCCGGGCGTATGGACCCTGTACATCGTGCGTAAAAAACTGGCAAAAGCCGATCTGGAAGGTACCGCGGTAACCTGTATTGCCGAATTTTACAGCCGGGTGGATACGCTGACGATCAGGTAAACCGCGGTATTTTCATCGCCCGGATGTTAACGATGTGATAAAACGCCCGTGTCTTTGGGCTATTCCGGGCGTTCAATACCTGAATTGCCTAATTTTGCAGCCTTTATCCCCACCACATTCAACATTTTATCTCGTTTAACATGAAAAAAGTACTCCTCTTTCTGTTGCTTCCGCTTTCCCTGCAGGCGTATCAGAAAACGGCTAAAGCCGCCGACGAGGTGACGCTCGTTTGCAAGATCTACAGCGCGCCGGCCAACAGCCAATACATTGCCCTTTACGAGCAAATCGGCCTCGCCTATCGCGAAGTGGCCCGCGGCCAGCGTCAACCCGATAGCTCCTTCCTGCTCAAGGTTCCCGCTTCCAAAGCCCGCTTGTACAGCATTGGATTTAATGAAACCATGAACGGGCGTATTATCCTTGGCGAAGAAAAATCGCTCACCCTCTACGCCAACGCGCAATACATGGAAAAGGGACGGACTACCGGCTCTCCGGCTAATAAAGCGCTCGAAAATATGGTGAAACGCATCGAATCCATGCGTACTGCCAGCGAACAATTGCGCAACGACCTTCGCCAGGCGCTCAATAGTCGCAATGAGCAATCCGTGCAGTCGGTCAATGAACGCCTCGCGGCCCTGGATAAGGAAAAAACCGTGTTTCTGGATTCGCTTAAAACCGCCAATCCCCTGCTCTGGCGTTCTGCCGGCCTGCAAATGTCGCCCGATTTTTTCAACGGACGCAAAGGCTACGCCAATGAACTGGAGTTTTACGGCAAAGAGTTTTTTGCTTTTGCCAACCTCTCCGACCCGGCTTACGAAGACGTACCCGACGTGATGAACGCCTTCCAGAATTACGTCGCCCTGTTGTCGCAACTGGGCGCCAATGCCGCCACGTCCAAACAATTGGCCGAAGCCCAACTGGCCAAATTAACCCCGGGCAGCAACACCTACCGCCGCGCTTTGTCGGGTATCGTCAGCGGTTTCAAGGCCTCCAATCACCCCGACTACTACGCTCTCGCAAAAAAATACGTGGATACCTACCGCGCCAACGATCTGGGCGAGGTGAGCCGGCTCGAATCCGACCTGAAAAAAACTTCCACCTTTACGCCCGGCATGGAAGCCCCCGACCTCGTGGGCAACACCCCGGAGGGCGACAGTTATGCCCTCAGCAAATTGCGCGGCAAATACGTACTGGTCGATTTTTGGGCCAGCTGGTGCGGCCCCTGCCGCCGGGAAAACCCCAACGTGGTGAACATGTACAAAAAGTACAACAACAAAGGATTTGAAATCCTCGGCGTCAGCCTCGACCGCGATGCAGGCGCCTGGAAAAAAGCCATCGAACAGGACGGCCTCACCTGGCGCCATATCAGCGACCTCAAAGGCTGGCAAAGCGAACACGCCAAACTGTATTCCGTAAATTCCATCCCGCAAACGCTCTTGCTCGATAAGGAAGGAAAAATCATCCAGCGCAACCTGCGCGGCGAACAACTGGGAGAAAAACTGAGGGAGATATTTGGTGATTGAGTGCCATTGAGTGATTGAGTGATTAAATTCATACG
>CALEYM010000776.1 GCA_937926185.1 uncultured Bacteroidota bacterium
CTATTCGAAATTTTTTATACAAAATGCGAGTCCAACATCAAATCGCCGAACACAACCAACGCCTGCTCGCCCGTCATGAACCGGATTTCCACTACCTGGCCGAACGTTTGCGCCAAAAAGGTATCGACGTACAGCAAGTGGTAGAAAAAATAAAAGCCTTCCAAATCGCCATCCCTTCCTGGGCATTGGGCACGGGCGGCACGCGTTTCGGGCGTTTTCCCATCGGCGGCGAACCGCGCAACCTGGAAGAAAAAATCGAGGACGTGGGCTTGCTGCACGCGCTCAGCCGTTCGTCCAACTCCATTTCGCTGCATATTCCCTGGGATATTCCGCGCGACCCGGCAGCGATGAAACAACTGCTGGCCGCGCACGAACTGAGCATCGATTCGGTCAATTCCAATACCTTTCAGGATCAGCCCGGCCAGCCGTTTTCGTACAAATTCGGCTCGCTGGCGCACACCGATGCGGCCACCCGCCGGCAGGCGATTGAACACAATATCGACTGTATCCGGCACGGCGTGGCGCTCGACTCGAAGGTGCTGACCGTCTGGCTCGCCGACGGCTCCAATTTCCCCGGGCAGCAGCATTTCCGCCGGGCCTGGCAACGCACCGCCGATGCGCTCGCCGACATCTACCGGGCACTGCCCGCCGACTGGACGATGCTCATCGAGTACAAACCCTATGAACCCAACTTTTACTCGATGGTCATCCCGGACTGGGGCGCCTCCTGGTCGCTTTGCCAGCACCTGGGCAGCCAGGCGCAGGTGCTGGTTGATCTCGGCCACCACCTGCCCAACACGAACATCGAGCAGATCGTCGCCCGGCTGATGCACTTCGGCAGGCTCGGCGGTTTCCATTTCAACGGCTCCATGTACGGCGACGACGACCTGACCACGGGCAGCATCAAACCCTACCAGTTTTTCCTGATTTTCAACGAATTGGTAGATACCATGCAAGACGAAACGGTTATCAATCCGCCGCTCGCCTGGATGATCGACGCCAGCCACAATACCAAAGATCCCCTCGAAGACTTGCTGCAATCGGTGGGCAACATCCTGACAACCTACGCCAAGGCGCTGCTGGTGGACCGGAAAAGCCTGCGCGAAGCGCAAGAGGCGAACGACGCGGTTGCCGCCGAGGAAACGCTGCTGGATATTTTCGCGCTGGATACGCGCCCGCTCGTGGCGGAGGCGGCGCGGCAATCGGGCGGTGCAATCGACCCGGTGGGAGTGTTTCGCGTGTTGAAAATCCGGGAAAAACTGATTGAAAAACGCGGCGTGAAAAGCGTCGCGACAGGGCTTTGACTATGAACCATATTGCAATCTTCGACATCGGTAAAACCAACAAAAAGGCTTTTGTCTTCGATGAGGATTATCGCATAGTTTTTGAACAAACAATCCAACTCCCCGAAACTGCGGATGACGACGGCTATCCCTGCGAAGACATTTCCCTGCTGCAAAACTGGATCCTCGAAACGGCCCGGGCTCTGCTCCATCACCCGGATTTTAATATTAAAACCTTCAATTGCACAACTTATGGCGCCAGTTTCGTCCATCTCGATGCGGGCGATCAACCTGTCGCACCCTTATATAATTACCTAAAGCCTTTCCCCGACGACCTTAAAAACCGGTTTTTGGAAAAATACGGCCCCGCTGAAAAGATCTCCCTCGAAACGGCGTCTCCCTGGCTCGGACACCTCAATTCGGGCCTGCAATTATATTGGCTAAAACATCATAAGCCATTCATTTTTAACAAAATACACATATCGCTGCATCTTCCGCAGTGGGTGGTATATCTGCTTTCCGGCGCCTTCCAACCGTCCACCGTCTACCGTCCACCGTCCACCGTCCACCGTCCATCGTCCACCGTTTTTTCCGAAATGACCAGCCTCGGCTGTCACACCATGCTCTGGGATTTCCGGAAAAACGACTACCACGACTGGGTAAAAGCCGAGGGCATCGTTGAAAAATTCCCACCGATTGTACGTCCCGGAACTGCCGTTCAGCCGACCGGGCTGCACGACAGTTCCGCCGCGCTGATCCCCTACCTGGCCGGTTTCCGCGAACCGTTCGTCCTGATCTCGACGGGTACCTGGTGCATTTCGCTCAACCCCTTCAACGACGAACCGCTCACCGCCGGCGAGCTCGCCCGTGATTGCCTGTGCTACCTCACCCCGGAGGGCAAACCCGTAAAGGCCGCCCGGTATTTCGGTGGCCACGAACACGACGAAGCGGTGAAAAAAATTGCCGCGGCGCACGGTGCGGGGCTGGATTTTTACAAAAATCCGATACCGGCAGGCAAAGGCGGCAACATCAGTAATATTCAAAAGGCGATGGAAGTCTATACCGGTTTCATGCGCGAACTGGTGGGAAAACAGGTCGCTTCCACCCGCCTGGCCATCGGCCGGTCGCCCGTCCGGCGGCTTTTCGTGGACGGCGGTTTTTCTAAAAACGACCTGTATATGCAGCTATTAGCCGCGGCATTTCCGGAGATGGAAGTTTTCGCGGCGGAGGTGGCGCAGGCCACGGCGCTGGGGGCGGCACTGACGGTAAGGAGAAACTGGAATGGGAGAGAGGCGCAGCAACCCGCTTTACCGATTCGTCTTTTCCAATGGAAATAAAAACCCGGACAGCAGTTCTCCGCCAAATTAATCAAAATCAGGCTATCCCCAATACTTTCAACACCGCTTCTTTATTCCTTCTCGACACCGGAATTTCCGTTTTGTCCTTCAGCACCAGGGAAAGCCCGTCCGTTTTTAACAGCTTCCGTACGACGTCGATACGAACAACGTATGACTGGTGCGGGCGAATAAATTCGCCGGCGGGAAGGCTTTCTTCCAGTTCTTTCAGGGAAAGGCTGATGAAGATTTTTTCGCCTGTTTCCAGAACGACGGTTGCGTATTTTTCGTCGGCAAAGGCATAGCTGATCTCATTAGGAAGGATTACCACCGTACCGTGCAGCGTAGGGAGAGGCAATTTCCCGGACTGTGTATTTTTCAACGATTGCCGCAACAGCTCGTATTCCGGCCAGAATTTCGAGGGGCGTTGCAGTTCATACATAACCTGCACCAAGTCTTCCGGGTCAATGGGTTTGAGCAGGTAGTGCAGGGCACGGTATTTAAAGGCCTTCAAGGCAAATTCAGCGTGTGCCGTGATGAATATGATTTTAAAATCTGGGCGTGGGAAAGCGTCCAGAATATCGAAGCCGGTGCCATATTGCAAGTCTATGTCGAGAAAGACAATGGCAGGCCGGTATTCGTGGATGGACGCGAGGGCTTCATCTACCGTGGCTGCTTCGGCGCATACCGACAGGTGTGGGCAGAATCGCCCGATCAGCCCGCGGAGAGCAGTCCGGGCATCGGATTCGTCATCGATGAGAAGGGCGCTGTACGTATGGCTTTGCATGGCGGAAAATTTTCAAATTTGAAAAGCATTACAACGGCAAACGAATCGAAACGAGCGTACCCGTTCCGATTGCAGGCACAAGGTATTCCACGCCAATTGCCTGATACAAGTTATTGAGTTGCATCAGTTCCAAGCGGCGGCCCGTGATGCTGCCGCCCAGGGAAGTTTTATCACTTCCATCCCGCTGTTGATGCAAACCTGAGCCATTGTCGTACACATGTATGACCAAATATCCATCTGCCTGGCGGAACGTGATGGCAATTCGTCCGTTTTTTTCTTTTTCCCGTATCCCGTGCAATACGGCATTTTCCACGTAAGGCTGTACGATAAGAGGGGGCAGCATAGTTTCCCTGAGATCGAGTTGTTCATCTATACCAATACTATATTCGAATGTCCCTTTGAAGCGCAATTGCTCAAGCGCGAGGTAATTGTCCAGCATTTTGACTTCTTCTTCCAGGCTCACCTGCCCTGCCACCGAGGCGTTCAGGGCCGCGCGCACTAATTTGGCGAATTTGGCCAGGTACAGCACAGCCGCGTCGGATTCGTTGTTGAGAATGAAATGCTGGATGGAATTAAGACAGTTGAAGATAAAATGCGGATTGATCTGGGCCTGCAGGGCGGCGCGTTCAAGGCGGTGCATTTCTTTCCGGAGGAGGCTTTCGGCGCTACTCAGGTTGATGTGGTAGCGGTAGATTGCAAAGGCAAGCAATCCAAGCAAGACGAAGCCGGTACACCATGCCCACCAGGTGGAATACCAGGGCGGTTTGACAAAGACATTAAAAGTTGAAACAGGTCCCCATTGGTCATTTATCCCTCTAAATTTTATCTCCAATTGATACCTGCCGGGAGGCAGGGAAGGGAGAAACAGCTGCCTGCCGGCGTCTAACATCCAAGTGGAGTCAGCACAGGCGCCCACAATACGGTATGCATATAAGCCAGGTTCCTTCCTTTGAAACGATTGCGTTCCTAATTCAAATTGAAATCCACAGGAATTGTATGGCAGAAACATTGATTCCAGAGGTGAATAAGCAGCATGATTTGTTCCGGGAGGAAGAAGAACAGGAAGTTCTCTCCGATCCCGGGCGGTCAGATTTATAAAACAAGATACCAGAAAGGCTAAGAGCAAGCGCGTTTTCATACAGCAGGTCAGGGAACAAATACACTGCTACAAACAACATCCAGGCATATAGCCTGACTCATTACAGAGCAACGTCGGTTATAGCGGCGGGAATGTTGGTTCTTACTATAAACTAACGGAGATTATGTCATTTAAATTTCATTTTTTGAAAAAATCTACCGAAGCATCACCAAAAACATGAGGCTGGGCTGCTCTTGTCACTAAAAAGCCTGCCAACTCAAGAGCAGGAAATTCCGGCATAATAAGAGGCGCCAGATTTGCGCATAAATGCAAACCAAAAGGGAGGAATGGGATTGCCAAATTTGCCGGATTTCAGAAAAATACAGCCGGGTTTTCCGGTGGAATCGTCAAAT
>CALEYM010000777.1 GCA_937926185.1 uncultured Bacteroidota bacterium
GGTGTCGATGATATACTGGATTTTCCAGCCGTCCGGCGTTTTTACCAACTGAAAGGAGTTGGTGCCGCAGTGCCTCAGTTTGCCGTTCAGGTAAAACCGGTAGGGCGTCCAGACGCTGGCCAGTGATTTTTCAGTGTGAATGGCGCCGAATTCAATTTTTTCCAAAAAAGTGTCTTTACGGGGAGCGCCGACGAAGGCCACGAATTCGGAAAAAGGCTCGGTGAACACCTGCAGGTTCCCGTCCTGACCGGCCATGTAGGTTTGCATAAGGGGATTTTCTGTGCAGGCGCTTTTCAACAGGACTGTATCGCCTTTGGTCATGCCTTCAAAAAAACGGTTGATGACGGACTGTATGGCCTTGTCCTGTTTCTGGGCCATGAGGCCAGAACAGATCAGAAAAGCGCAACCAACCAGGAATAAACGCGGTAAATTCATGTGAGAAAGGATTTTTGGGGTTAAAAATCCTGGGTTGGTCGCGAAAGGCGGCTGTTTTTCGATCAACGGGTGGATTGTTGCAGGGCTTCGGCGGGGTTATCCCGCTTTTTACACAACTCCCACCTTACCGGGGCATTTCCGGTACGCAAACGCAGCGGAAGCCGAGCCAGGCTTCGGGTTGTGTGTATGTTATCTGATCAGCAATCTTGCTCTCTTCCAACGTATGCTGAAAACTGCCGCCCTTACATCTGCCTCTTTCAGCGGTCATTTCTGCCACGTTGCCGATCATGTTATACAATTCATGGCCGTTGGCGAAGCCGGAGCGGGCCGGCGCGGTGATCGGAGAAGCGGCCTTGTTCTGCATTTTTACTACCTGCCGGCTTTGAAAAACCTGTTGCCCCTTGCGCAGCTTCGCGGCTATTTTTTTATCGGACAAATCGTACCCGTAGGGAAATACCGAGGCATCCAAGCGGCCGCTGGCAGCCAGTTCCCATTCGTCTTTCGTCGGGAGGCGGTAGCGCGGCACGGAAATGGTTTTATCGGGTTTCAGCCCCATAAATTGGCCGGACAGATACCGCTCGACCGTGAAATAATTGTCTTTCGAGGGCTGCCGGTCCACCGGGATCAGACCTGCTTCGATTAATTTCATTTCATACACCCGGTCGGTGCGCCAGGAACAGTATTGTTGTGCCTGTTCAAAGGATACGCCTACCACGGGATAGTTTTCGTAGGCCGGATGCCGGAAATATTGATTGACCAGCGGCTCGGCATAGTTCAGGCTGTTTCGCCAGACCGTCGTATCGGGCAGCGCCTGTTTGTATTCGGCGGCGTCCTGCCCGAAAACAAGAGCCAGCCAGTATAGGTACTCCCGGTAATCCAGATTGGTGATCTCCTGTTTGTCGATGTAAAAGTGCGCAACCGGCGTTGTGCCCGGCGGCGGGGATTGTTTTTGGAAAGATTGGGCAAATGCGGCTGTCGCGGTGAGCAAAAACGTCGCGGCAGCCACTGAACGGAAGCGTTGAACAGGATTCATGGCAAATATTTTTGTTGTGAGATGAATGTTAGAATGGCTAATAATACGCCGGCCTCGGGTATTTTAGTTTATCGGGCAAAAACCATAACACAAACCGGTGGCGCCATTCGACCATCCGGAGGGATAAAAAGTTGCACAACCGCGTCGTAAAACTTGTTTGGCACAATGACGCCGGAAGGCCAAAGAAAACGCTCTCTATTTAAACCAGCCGGAATAAAACACATAGTTGTTGGCGATCCGTTCGATCTGGCCCTGGAACAGTTCAGGCGTCAGTTCCTTTACCCGGTGGGCCGGCACGCCGGCATACACGCCGCCGCTGTGACAGACCATGTTTTCCAGGATGACCGCCCCGGCGGCGATGAGGCAATTTTCCTCCACCACGGCCTGATCCATGACGATGGCGCCCATCCCGATCAATACATTATCGTGCAGGGTGCAGCCGTGCACGATAGCCCGGTGGCCGATGCTGACATTGTTGCCGATGGTAGTGCCGCATTTCTGGTAAGTGCCGTGCAGGATGGCGCCGTCCTGGATATTCACCTTGTTGCCCATCCGGATAAAATTGACGTCGCCGCGCACCACGGCCTGAAACCATACGGAACACTCATCGCCCATCACCACGTCGCCGATAATGGTGGCGTTTTCGGCAAAAAAACAATTTTCTCCGAATTGAGGGGCGATGCCGCGGCAAGGGATGATCAAGGCCATTTTTTGAGTTATGAGTTATAAGTTATGAGTTATGGCGAAAGTCGCCGGATACGAGGCATGACAAAACAGGCAATAGCAGCGCCGGCGGCATTGGCCAGCATATCGTCGAATTCGTAAAAACGGCCGGGGAAAAAGGCATATTGCACCCATTCCATCAATACGCCGAAAGCCGTCGCAAACACAAAAGTACCGATAAAATGGGCATAACCCAGCATTCCGGATGAAAGCCCGCGGCGCAGCCCCCACAAGATCAGCCAACCCAGGATGCCGTAGGCAGCGGCGTGCCCCAGTTTATCGGGCGCCATCAGATTGAAAGACGGCATAGGCACACTCGCGCGGGTGGACAGGATGACAATGACGATCAGCCAGGCGAGGGCGGGGAGGAGCCACTTAAACGTACCCCATGAACTATTGCTCAAATTCATCATTCATCATTTATCATTCATCATTAACTCACTCCAACACCCCCTTCCTTTTCATCTTATAATAATGCACCCCTGCCCCGAACACCCAGCCTTCCTTGCCCGATTTGGTACGGATCTTGACCCAGTAGTCGGTCACCTTTTCGTAGCCCAGGCTGATCTCTTCGGGTTTTTCGCTTTTTTTATTCAGGAAATAGACTTGTTCGTACAGATCGAGTTTGGTCACCAGGGCGCCTTTCAGGCCGGGTGTTTTGCGCACTTTCAGGCCGTCGATGGTGACGAACAGGGTGGAGTATTTGGCGGTGGGGTTGGCGGTAGCGGCAGTCTGACCGGATGTGGCGGCGCCGGACGCGGCAGGATCGGGCGCTGCCGTTTGCGCCGGTTGGTTTTGCAGCTTGGGCAACACGCCGGGGGTAGCCGGAGGAGCCGAATAAGTTTGCGGTTGCTGTACAGGTTGTTGCTGTACAGGGGCCTGCTGCGCCGGTTGCGGCACGTACACGGTATCGCGCCGGACCGGCCGGTCTTCCTCGTCGACGGTGTCGCGGTCGCGTTGGGTAATGAGCGAGCGTTTGGAGGAACATTTGGAAACAGCCCACAACGCGATACAAAGAAAAAATACGGTAATGATGAGCGATTCGACCTTCGGGAGCCTCATAGCATGTAAAAAATTAAACTAAAAGTTTTAAAAGTAATGCAAATTTCGCGCGCTTGCCTTACTTTTACCGAACAAAATTAAGCAAAATTTCCGGGTAACCCATGACGAACCGGCTGCAATATCAAATTGCCCTTACGCTGGTGCCCCAGATCGGGGCCAT
>CALEYM010000778.1 GCA_937926185.1 uncultured Bacteroidota bacterium
TGATTGCGTCGCGGTTTTAGACTTTCCAGGTTTTAAAAACCTGGAAAGTCTGCACAGAAATCGAATAATATTTGGTCAAGGTATCAGATAATTCCGGCGTATCGACTTTTGCACAGCCCCTGCGCCAGTTCCCCTACCGAAGCTGTCACCAAATAAATTCCACCGCCTGCTCCAGTTCAGGGTGTAAACTCAAGGCCACCGGGCAAGTATCGGCAATGTGGGTCATCAGTTTTTTATCCGCCTCTGAATAGTTGTTGGGCGGCATCAGCAATCGCACTTCGATGCGCCGGATACGCCGGGGGTCGGCGGCCATGATCTTGGCGACTTCCGCCCGGGCGCCATCGATGCTGATGCCACGGTCGCGGATGCGAATGGCGATGGTGGTGAGCATGCAGGCGGCCAGGGAGGTGGCGCAGAGGTCGGTAGGCGAAAACGCTTCGCCGCGGCCCTGGTTATCGGGCGGGGCGTCGGTAACGATCCGGTCGCCGGAGAGCCGATGCGTAAGTTCGCAGTGGAGGTCGCCGGTATATGTTAAATGAGCAGTCATGGCGTGTGAAGAAAATATCTTTTGAACGTGAGATAATCTTTAGTTTATTCCGGTTTTATTGACCAGGCAAAACTAATTTTTCTTCCTTTGAAGGCGCTTAAAAACTTTCCAAATTCACCCACTCAAAACAATCCGCTTTTCTTGTTTTATGTCGCTCTCTATTCTACTTGCCGGCGGCGCCGGCTTTATCGGCGCCCGGATGGCGGAAGTGTTTAAAGGCAAGGGCCACGAGGTCCGGATACTTACCCGCACACCGCGCGGCGCGGGACAGTTTGCCTGGGATCCCGCTGCCGGCGCCATCGACGACCAGGCCGTTGCCGGCGCCGATGTCGTGATCAACCTGGCCGGCGCTGGCATTGCCGACGGACGCTGGACACCCGTACGCAAAAAACTCATCATCGACAGCCGGGTGCAAAGCGCCCACACATTGCGCGACGCTTTTCAGCGCCTGCAGCATTTTCCCAAAACGTATCTGTCCATATCCGGTATCGGCTACTACGGCAATTCCGGCGAAAACCAGGTATATGAAACGGATACCCCTGCCGACAACGGCTTCATGGTGCAATGTTGCGCGGCCTGGGAACAAGGCGTGGAGGAGATCGGCGCCCTCGGTATCCGTACCGTGATTTTCAGGGCTGGCATCGTTCTGGACAAAAGCGGCGGCGCACTGCGCGAAATGGCCCGGCCACTCTTGTTTGGTATCGGCGGTTATTTTGCCGACGGCCAGGCCTGGTATTCCTGGATTCACCGCGACGACCTGTGCCGCATGTTTCTCTGGGCCGCCGAAACGCCGGCAGTGGAAGGTATTTTCAACGCCGTGGCGCCACACCCGGCGCGCAATGTCGATTTTATAAAAGCCGTGGCAAGAGCCATGCGGAAACCCGCGCTGTTCATCCCGGCCCCGGCGTTTGCCCTGCGCCTGGCGTTCGGCGAAATGGCCGACACCATTTTGTTCAGCAACTGCGTTTCGGCAGAAAAAGTGATCGCAGCAGGGTTTCATTTTCAGTATCCGGAACTGGACGGTGCGCTGAGGCGGATATATGGTTGATGAGGGGGTTTAGAGGGTTTAGAGGGTTTAGAACAGCGCTGCTCTAAACCCTCTAAACTTTCTAAACCCTCTAAACCCTCTAAACTTTCTAAACCCTCCCATAAACCCTTACATTCGCCCTGTTATGCGACGCAATCTACTCTGGCTTCTGGGCGCTGCCGTTCTGGCCGCCGTTGTTTATTATTTTTCCGACATCGTAGCTTACCTGCTGATCGCCTGGGTGCTCTCCATGTTGGGGCGTCCGCTAATGATCTTTTTCCAGCGGCGGGTTCGCTACCGGAATTGGCGCATGGGGCCGGGCGGGGCCGCCGCGTTGACCATTTTATGCTTTTACCTGGCTATCTCCGGCTTGCTGATGATCTTTGTGCCTACCTTCCTGGCGCAGGCCGAACACCTGGCTTCCGTGGATTACAACGCCCTGGGGGAAAAACTGAAAGAGCCCTTTTTTAACCTCGACAGGCGTCTGCACGAGATAGGATTGCTGGAACAGGGAGAGTCGCTGGGTACCCGCACACAGCAACTGCTCAGCACCTGGTTCAAACCGACCATGGTGGGCGATTTTCTGGGCTCGTTTCTCTCCACGGCCGGAAGCCTGCTGGTTACCTTCGGCTCCGTCACCTTTATCCTGTTTTTTTTCCTGAAAGACGACTCTCTTTTCCTGGACATCATTCATGCTTTTGTTCCCACCGAACTGGAAAACAAGGTGCAGCATGCCGTGAAACAGTCCAGCGAGATGCTGACGCGATACTTCGGGGGGCTGGCCCTGCAAACGCTCAGTTTTATGGCGGCCGTTACATTGGCGCTCTGGATCATGGGGGTGCCCAACGCCTTACTAATAGGCGTGATCGGAGGTCTGTTTAACATTATCCCTTATGTGGGGCCCATACTGGGGATCATCGTCGGTTGTTTTTTCACGGTATCCTACTATATCGAAGCGGATTTCGCCCTGATGATCGCGCCATTGGTCAAAGTAACGCTGACGATCCTGATCGTTCATTTTGTCGACAGCAACCTGACCGGCCCCTACATTATGTCGAGCAGTGTAAGGGCGCATCCCCTGGAAATATTTATCGTCACGCTCATGGCTGCAAAAATGGGCGGCATGGTGGGTATGGTCATCGGCGTGCCTGTTTACACCGTCCTGCGGGTGATCGGGCTTGTTTTCTTCAGCGAGTTCAAGGCGGTCAAATGGCTGACCGGGCATTTGCAGGCGGCGCCGGAGGAACCGCCTGCGGTGGCTGCTAAAGAACGGAAGGGGAGAACGAAATTAGAGCAATAAGTGCCGGTGGACAGGATGTAAATTTTACATATCCTTTCTTTTCTCCAGCAAAGATTTTTTCCGCTGTTTCGCTTTGTTCAACGCCGGACGCAGCGATTCGCAAACTTTCGTCCGGGCTTCGTCTTTGTTTTTGGCCGAGGTGATCCACTCCCTCGGCGGTGTTTTTCTATGTTTTCGCGGATGAGTTTAAGGGCGAGTTCGGACATTTTCTGAATAATGAATTATTAATGATAAACAAGGCGGGGAGAGCGTTCAAGGCATTTGCTCCAAGAGTTCCATAAATTCTTCCATTTTGCGCATGGTAATTTTTGGGAACTCGATGTTTTTCAAGACATTATAATCGCGGTCATTGGTCACCAAATAATGGACGTTAGCTGCGATGGCACAGTCTACAAATTTGTTGTCGTCCATATCCGGGTAAATAAGCCGCCAGTTGAAAAAGACCTTCGTGAACTCGACATTTTTCTTCAACAACAGGCCGCCTGTAAACAACTCGGCTACGGTTGGATTGAAAATTTCGGCCAGTTTTTCTTCATATTCAAGCATTATGTCGGTAGTGAGGCACAAAACGTAATCGCCCTTCTCGAACCTGTCCATAACGAGCCGGTATTTCGAGAAGGGCGATATCGAGCCGAGAATGATGTTGGTGTCCAGCACGACTTTCATGAGGAATGGGGTTATTCACCTTTAAGCCATTTGTCCACCGTTTCGTCCGAGTAATTCTTTTCCTGCCAAACCTTACCTGCTTCGTCTCTTGCTTTTGCCAGCAGGAAACGAGCAATCATTTCTTTGATTTCAGCTAAATACTCATCGGGAACTCCGGCTGAATACAGTTTCAGGAGTTCCATTTGCATATTTGAAAGCGGCGGACGGACGTTGGGTGAAGACATTTTTGCGGATATTTAATTGCAACAAAAGTAAGTTAAATTTCGTCACAGGTCAATATTTCATGCCCTTGCCAATAACAACTCCAGCAGTTCCGCCGCCGCCTTGGCCACCACCGTGCCCGGCCCGAACACCGCTGCCACCCCGGCCTTTTTCAGAAAATCGTAGTCCTGCGGCGGAATGACGCCGCCCACGACCACGAGAATATCCTCGCGGCCCAGTTTTTTCAGTTCGGCAATGGCCTGCGGCGCCAGGGTTTTGTGTCCGGCGGCCAGGGAAGAAATGCCCAGGATGTGCACGTCGTTTTCGGCGGCCTGGCGGGCGGCCTCGGCGGGCGTCTGGAACAAGGGGCCGATATCCACGTCGAAACCGAGGTCGGCGAAGGCGGTGGAGATCACTTTAGCGCCGCGGTCGTGGCCGTCCTGGCCCAGTTTGGCCACGAGGATACGCGGCCGGCGGCCTTCCTGTTCGGCAAAAGCGTCGGCTAGTGCCCGCGCTTTGTCAAAATCGCTGTTTTTTGTCATTTCTCCGGCATAAACACCCGCCACGGTGCGGGTAGTGGCATTATAACGGCCAAAAACATTTTCGAGGGCCGCAGATATTTCACCTAAAGTGGCGCGGGCGCGGGCGGCTTGGATGGCGAGAGCGAGGAGGTTGGTTTCAGATTCAGCGGGCGAAACCCCGGCCCCTCCCCTGAAGGGCGAAACCCCACCCCCGGCCCCTCCCCTGAAGGGGAGGGGAGACGTAGAGGGGCCCGTGACATCACGTCTCCCCTCCCCTTCAGGGGAGGGGCCGGGGTTTCGCGCTGCCTCTTCCAGCGCCCGCAGCGTTTCCTGTGCCTTTGCCTCATCCCGTTTCGCTTTTACTGCCTGTATCCGACGGATCTGCGCTTCGCGCACGGCGGTATTGTCCACCTCCAGGATATCGAATTTCACGTCGTCTTCGACCCGGAAAACGTTGACGCCCACGATCTGCTCCTGGCCGGAGTCGATGCGGGCCTGTTTGCGGGCGGCGGCTTCTTCGATGCGAAGTTTGGGCAGGCCTTCCCCGATGGCTTTGGCCATGCCGCCGAGGGCTTCTACTTCCTGAATAAGCGCCCAGGCTTTTTCCACCAGTTCGGCGGTCAGGTTTTCCACGAAATAAGAGCCGGCCCAGGGGTCGGCGGCGCGACAAACGTCGCTTTCTTTTTGAATGAACAATTGCGTGTCGCGGGCAATTTTGGCCGAAAAATCGGTGGGCAGGGCAATGGCCTCGTCGAAGGAGTTGGTGTGCAGGCTTTGGGTACCGCCCAACACGGCAGCCATGGCCTCGATGCAGGTGCGGGCCACGTTGTTGAAGGGGCCCTGTTCCGTCAGGCTCCAGCCGCTGGTCTGGCAGTGGGTGCGCAGGGCCAGGCTTTTCGGGTTTTGCGGGTTGAACTGTTTGACCAGTTTGGCCCAGAGCAAACGCCCGGCGCGCATTTTGGCAATTTCGCGAAAATGGTTCATGCCGATACCCCAGAAAAAGGAGAGCCGCGGCGCAAAATCGTCGATATCGAGCCCGGCGGCCAGCCCCGTACGGATGTATTCCAGTCCGTCGGCCAGGGTGTAGGCCAGTTCCAGTTCAGCCGGGGCGCCTGCTTCGTGCATGTGATAACCCGAAATGGAAATCGGGTTGAATTTCGGCATGTGACGGGCGCAATACGCGAAAATATCCCCGATGATCCGCATGGAGGCCGCCGGCGGATAGATATAGGTGTTGCGCACCATGAACTCCTTGAGAATATCGTTTTGAATGGTGCCGTTGAGCTGATCCGGCGCCACACCCTGTTCTTCGGCTGCCACGATAAAAAAAGCCATGACCGGGATAACCGCGCCGTTCATGGTCATCGACACCGACATCTCGCCGAGCGGGATCTGGTCGAACAGGATTTTCATGTCTTCCACCGTATCGATGGCCACGCCTGCCTTGCCCACGTCGCCCACCACGCGCGGGTGGTCGCTGTCGTAACCCCGGTGCGTGGCCAGGTCGAAGGCAACCGACAGCCCTTTCTGGCCGGCGGCCAGGTTGCGGCGGTAAAAAGCGTTGCTTTCTTCCGCCGTGCTGAAACCGGCGTACTGGCGGATCGTCCAGGGCTGGCTGACGTACATGCTGGAATACGGGCCGCCCAGAAAGGGCGGGATGCCGGCTACGAATCCGGATTGCGGATTACGGATTACGGATTGTCCCGAGGACTCGGGACGGATTGCGGATTGATCCGCGACCCCGGTAATATCCGGCACGGGGCGCAGTTGCAGGTCGAGTTTTATGCTGGAAAAATCAGGAGCGGGCATAGTGATATTAATAATGTGGTCAATGGGGTCGATGTGGTCAATGTAAATTTGGCGGCTAAATATCGGTATAAGTTGGAAATCGGAAGTATACCGACTGGTAAGCACGTTTGTTTCTTTGCTGGAGGCGATTACCCGACATCGGCATACCAGTCAGGGTTTAGTCCTAACAGAATTGGGTGGAGAATTATTAAGTGAAGATCGGGCGCCGGCGGGAACTAAGCGAATTGGGAAATTATTAAGAAGTGAGCGCTGGAAAGCGTCCCAAGTGGATGATTTCATAACAGAGCAGGGGCACCACCTTGGTATTTGTTAACTAACCTGCCTATACGAATGGCTTTAACTACTTTAGTCTATGTGTTTTTGCTCGCATTGACTCTTAATGAAGACCTAAAACAAACCAAAGAAATATTATTCCGGCTTTGGTGTCATCGAACAGGCCGAAAATATCGAAAAACTAAAATCCCAATTTATCGACTCCGATTGGCTCTCGCTAAACTTTGGGCCAGATTCGGAGAAATTATCAAGTTTAACTCCGAATTTATATTGTTACAAAATTCGGGGTGACTCATGTCTTGATGCAAGCACGGGCGCTCGGGACAGGGGAGACTACGAGCCCACCGTTACCGGGCAACGCGAGATTTCGGAAAATTTGAAATTTTCCGAAATCTACGAGCCCGCCGTCACCGTTTCCACGCAAAAAACAGGCAATCAAATTATTATAAAAGTAAAAGGCAACGGCACAGGCATTCCCGACGACGTGAAAGCAAAGATTTTCCAGCCGTTTTTCACCACCAAACCCACGGGGCAAGGCACGGGGCTGGGGCTGTCGCTGGCGTATGATATTGTGGCGAAGGGGCACGGCGGGAAACTGGAAGTGGAGACGAAGGAGGGGGAGGGGACGGCGTTTACAATCAGTATCTTTACCGTGACGAATCCGCATCGCCTGACAGTAAATCCAGGTTAATCCCTTCTTCCTGCATCAGTTCCACCAGATTCACGGACGTGCCCTCTACCACTTCCACCGTTTTGTTCCAGTCGGACATCAGCCAGTCCTTGCCGTTTTCACAAACCATTACTTTTTGTGTGGCCGTAAAAAACCAGAGTACCCTTTCGGTGCCGCGGTTTAACAGGTTTTCCGTTTTGCGTTGCAGGTATTCAAATTCTGACAGGCGTTCTTCTACTTCAAACTCGATATCCACTTCGATAAACACCTTGGGTGGTAATTTCAGGTAATGGCGGTCGAATTTGTCGGCGGTCAGGTCTTTTTTGTCGTAAATGGAAATATCGTAGGAAAGATTGTTGCGCAGTTCCAGGTGGTTGCCGGGCTCATTGGTCAATACCCAGTATTTTTTGCGCAAAAAGGCAAATAAAAAGGCATGTAAGGTAGAAACGATAACGGACTGTAGCCCACTGCTGCCCATAATGTCTTGCAATGTTTTTTTGCCGGCGAGTACATCGCGATAGCCTTTGTAATAAATAGGGATGCCGTCCAAAACCTCTTTGATGAGGTAGTCGGGTATTTTTTTGCGCCTCGCGCGTTTATGCGGCGCTTGCGGACGCGGTGTTGCTGCAACAGTTGCGGCCATGTTTTTTAATTTTTAAAAACACAAGATTGACAAAGATACCGATTTTCATTTGATCCTCAAGATCATTCGTTCAATCCTTTTCTTACCTTTATTGCAAACAAAACCTGCCGATCATGTCCAACCTTTCCCGCCGCCAATGGCTCAAAACCGCCGGCCTTGTTTCCGGCGCCCTGCCTTTTCTGGGTATCGCCGGAAAAGCCGCTTCTTTCGAGGCGTATTTAAGCGCACAGCATCCCCAGCCTCCCGGCAGCAACGTGAGGCTGAGTGCCAACGAAAACCCTTACGGGCCTTCTCAGGCGGTCAGGGAAGCCATCGCCGGGGCCTTCGACCAGGCGTGCCGTTACCCCTGGTCGGAGATGGATGCCGTGCGGCAAAAAGTGGCCGCCAGGGAGGGCGTCAGCCCCGAGCACGTGCTGCTCACGGTCGGCTCCACGGAAGGGCTGAAAATCACCGCCCTGGCGCTGGGTTTGCACGAAGGGGAAGTTATCGCCGGGTCGCCTACCTTCGAGGCGATGTTGTTTTATGCCGAGGCTTTCGGCGGCTACGTCAACCGGGTGCCTAACCTGGCGGATGAAAACCTGTCGCTTGACCTCGACGAAATGGAGCGCCGCACGACTTCCAACACCCGCCTGGTATTCGTTTGCAACCCCAACAACCCCACCGGCGGCATCCTGCCGGCCGCCCGGATGCGGGATTTTTGTGAAACCGTGTCTCGCCGTACTGTCGTTTTCAGCGACGAAGCCTACTTCGATTACGTGACCGAACCCGGCTACCCCAGCATGGTTGAACTGGTGAAAAAAGGCGCCAATGTCATCGTATCCCGCACGTTTTCAAAAGTGTACGGTATGGCAGGCATTCGCATCGGCTACCTCGTAGCCCGCCCCGACCTTATCCGCCGCATCAGCGAAGTACGGGTGGACGTACCCAACATGCTGGCGCTTCATGCTGCCAAAACGGCACTCGACGACCAGGAATTTTACCGCTACAGCCTGCAGATGAACGCCGAAGGCAAAACGCTGATTTGTCAAACCCTCGACTCCCTGAAACTGCCTTACGTGCGCAGCCACGCCAACTTTGTTTTTTTTAAAACCGGCAGAAACATTGCAGACGTCATGCGCGACATGCGGACGGAGGGCGTTGAAGTAGGGCGGCCATTCCCTCCGCTCACCGAGTGGTGCCGCGTGAGTACGGGCAAGATGGAGGACCTGAAAGTTTTGAAAAAAGGACTACAGACGGTATTTGGATAAGATTACGATAGGAAATTCAGGCCTGAAAGCCTATTTTTGCAAAAAAGAATTAGATGTCCACAACTATTGCAAAAGCGGAACCCAAACCCAAAACGAGCCGGCAGCCGCGCCGCATCTCGAAAGAACAGTTTTTGCGGGACTACTCAAACCGGGAAGACGGTTACAAGTATGAATGGAACGACGGCATCATCGAAAAAACCAGCGCTATGAACCAGCAACAGGCCATCATAGGCGTTTTCGGCGCGTAGAATTTGCGTGGTCTG
>CALEYM010000779.1 GCA_937926185.1 uncultured Bacteroidota bacterium
ACGCTCGACAGCAGGGTATTGTTTAATCCTGAAAATCCTGCCAATCCTGTCCATAAAAAACTCCGCCGAAGGCGGCAAAATCAGGAAATCAACTTTTTCTCTTGTAGCAGTCCGTTGAGCCACTCCCGGTCGTCTTCGGAAAGAGCCGGTGGAGGCGGCTCCGCGCCGTAGCGAACCGACAAGTCGTAGCGGCTGCGCTCATAAACCTGTTGAAGGGCGGCGCCGATGTCGAGCCTCACATCGGGGTCAGGCGATTTCAGCGGAACGGGCACGATGGGCAATTTGTCCCGCACAGTCATCGCCCAGACTTCCATCCGCAACTGCCCGCCCCGGGTGAGCAGGACGAAATACTGCGCCCAACGCGGAAAAGTGGGATAGTTAAACGGGTGTTCGCCCCGGCGCAACAGGTCGATCTCGAGCAGATGAACGCCGTTTCGGTTCAGGGCCGTCCGTTTTTTCCGGTAGTCTTCCAGTCCCGGTTTGCGCTTGTTGACCGGCGATAACACCTCGATGGCCGTGATGAGTTGTTGGTTTTCCCGATCCCGGATTTCCACCACGGGCACGCGCACTTCGATGGGCCGTGCAATCGGGATGGAGAGCGTCGCCGGCGTAGTAACATCGTAATCTACCGCGGGTTCCGATTCGATATCGACGCCGGAGTTCCTTTTTAAAGTTTCTACATCCGGATATAAAATACCCACATCCTCGTCGGGATGGGTGTCCTCCACCGTGTACGTTTCTATGCGTACAAAATATTTGGGTACCACCTGGCCTACCAATTGCTCTTTGAAAACGAAAGCCAATCCATGATGCACGTCGGGCCAACCGCTCTCCGCCCTTTTCAACCCCACCCCCGACCCCCATAGCCATCAACTTAATACTACTTTGTCACTTTAAAACAGATGTCTCTCCCGAAGTCTCGGGATCGACATGACAGATCGATAATTTTAAATTTTCTGCCGGATTTCTCCCTACGGTCGAAATTTTTACCCGGTTTGGGCCATTCCGTGGTCAGAATGCCGAGCGTAGCGACATCTGTTTTAAAGTGACAAAGTAGTATTAAGGATTTTGACCTCGGAGAGGTCTAACGTTTGTAGCCCCATCATGCCCATTGAACAACGACCTCGGAGAGGTCGAACCTGGTTTAATTCGTTGATTCCATACCAATTGTTCGACCTCGGAGAGGTCGTAAAACATTGAGGGTCAATCTATTTCTACAAACGTTAGACCTCTCCGAGGTCTTAGGTCAACGGCATAGCCCTGAAGGGGAGCAGATTGTAGGTTATTGAGTGACGGTATATCCCAAGCTACTGCTGTCGAGCGTCTTTGACGCGATGACGAATATTTTCGCGGACTTTGTCCGTATTCGAATACTAACGCGTTAATTGAAAACACGACATTTCGCCATGCAACACCAGCCACCGCACCTTTCACCCATCCCCTTATCCGCCCGCTACTTCTGGCTGAACCCGCTCGCCTGTGCCGCGACAGGCGCCGTGATCAGCATTTTTTTTCAAAAGAGTTACGGCAGCTGCGGCGACTACCCGCAGCATTTTCACGCCTGCTGGTGGGGCCTGGGCATCGGGGCCGCCGCGGGCTTGGCGCTCAACTTTTTGCATGAAAAAATACCCGGCGCCTGGCGGGCGCAACCCCTGGCCATCGGCTTTCTGCGGTTCTTTCTTGCGTATATCATGTTATCCTACGGCGTGGCCAAAATTGTCCCCACGCAATTCCCGCACTTGCTGGCCAACCTGGACAACACTTTCAACGAACTGACGCCCATGCGGGTGGCCTGGACCTTTTTCGGCTACTCGAAAGGCTACCAGATGCTGATGGGTTGGGCGGAAACGATACCCGCCCTGCTGCTGTTCTTCCGGCGCACGTGGCTATTGGGCGCTTTGCTGATGGCGACCGTACTGGTCAATGTAGTGGCCGTAAACTTCTTTTTCAAGGTGTGTGTGAAACTGAATTCGTCCATCTACCTCGGCATTGCTCTTTTCCTGTTGCTAACGGAGTTCGGCAGGCTCCGGACGTTCTTTTTCACCGAAAATGCCGTGCCGCCGCCAGTGCGTCGCACCCTGTTTCAAAGTCCGAAAACCCGCCGCATCGCCCGCATCCTGAACGGGCTGCTGGTGACCGTGATACTGGGGAATGCGGGCTACTCGGCCTTGACGGGACTTGAATACCTGCGGCAACAAGAATCGGTAACCCCGGTTTCAGGCATCTGGCAGGTGGAAAAAATGGAGCGGCTGCGCGACGGCGCATGGATGGAAGTGCCCGCCGCCGATTCTCTGCGCCTCAACCGGCTTTACTTTCAGGGCATTTTCGGGATTTTTAAAGGACCTGCCCGCCGCGACCGTACTACCATCGAAGTGGATTCGGTACAAAAAGAAATCAGGGTGACCTTTATTACTCCCCGGAACGAAAGGCCGGTACGACATTCCTGGCAGTACAGGCAGTCCGATGCCTCGCACCTGCACCTGAGCGGCAGGCTGTGGGACGATTCCATTCGTATCGACTGTATAAGCCGTAAGGAAATAAAGTAAGGAGGAGGGTCTTTCATCAAAAACCCAAATTTTCCGTACAAGCATTTTTGTCAATAAATCGCTGATTAACAGATAATTACTAATTAATTCATTTATAATTTATCTTTATACCCCGATCAACAGCCTGGCAACCGCCGGAAATCTGTACTGGCAGTACCGCGCCCGGAGACTTCAAATTTGTGGTGTAATCACACATTTATTCACCAAAACTCTTCAGGTTATGAAAAACGGCAAATCAAATTTCCGGATACCTCTTCTGACCATTTTTCTTTGGGCGCTGAACGGTGCAGCCCTCACCATCCTCACCTGGTCCTGTATAAAAGACAACCCGGAACCTGAGCCTCCGCAAACCGTCCAGGAACGGCCCTACCCGGAAGTAACCATCGATCCCACCGAAGTGATCGCTTTTATCGTCCCCTCCCAAAAGCGCCTGTACGTGGATCCGCAATACATGGAGGTCGTTTTGGAACAGTTCCAGGCCCGGCCCATTGGCCAGGAGACTTTTATGATCACGGGCAAGTCGTTTGCCGGAAATACGGTCGAATACCCGGTCCGGTTGAGTTACATGCCCGCGCCGGCCATTTTTGAAACGGCCAATGCCACCATCTACGCGCTGACGAAAAACCCGGATGTCGTGTTGGAAGGTACCGATCCTGCAACTGGTGTGCCTATGCGGCTGCGCCGGAATTGGGAATGTGGCCAGGTTTGGAAAGGTTTTGAAAGCGACTGTACAAACCTGGATAACGGCACTTCCAGAAAAACCAAGTATTTGGACGCCAAAACCTGCCAGAAAAAAGACGGCGCCTTTTGTCCGGAGGAATACGGCGTATGGGGCATGGAATACCTTTATTCGACGAGGGGTTGTACGGGCACGCCGGTGGGGGATCCCAAACCGATCCGGAATTGGTTATGCAAAGGCTGAATTTGAAAAGTGTGTTCACCCCCCATATCTTCCCTTCAGTACTGTCTCCCCAATTTTCCCTTGCGGCGTATAATCCCGCTCCGGATACCCTTCGTGCCCCTGCATGTGCGGAAACCATTTCCACAGAAAGCCGCCGGCCCACCAGGGTTCGGGCTGGAAGGTATCGAGCAGGGCTTGGATACAGTTGGCCTGGGCCTGTTCGTTGACGGGGCGTTGTTCGATACCTTTTTCGAGTTCCCAGTTGCGCCAGCCGCAGCCGTCGACGCTGAGGTATCCGAACTCGGTGAACAACACCGGGCGGTTTTGTTTTTCGCTGAAGGCCTGAAGCCGTTTGCGGATGGGTTGCCAGGCCGCTTTCAGGGCCGCCACGTCGGGCGTGGGCGCGTCGACGAGGGGGAAGTAACCGCCCAGGCCGATGTAATCGAGGTCGGCCCAGAAGGGCACACGTTCCCAGTCGTCCCAGTTGGCGGAGTAAACGAGTTTGCCGCGGTAAGCCTGCCGGATTTTTTGAATGAGTTGTGTCCAGTAGGCCGGGCGTTTGGTGATGGCGGTGTTGAATTCCGTGCCGATACAGAACAGGTCGACGGAGAGGGAATCGGCCAGGCCGGCCATGCGGAGGATGTATTTTTCGTAGTCGGTTTCCCACTTCTCCCAGTCGTCTGCCGTCGGGAAATCGAGCGCGCCGGTCCAGCCGCCGGGAATGTACACCTGGGGCTTGAGCATCACCTTTATGCCGGCCTCGTGGGCCAGCCGGACGGTTTCGCGCACGCCGGCGGGGCGTTCGCCCCACCATTGCCACTCATGTTCATTGTAGTACACGGCGGGGCGGTCTTTGCGGGTAAAGGCGTACGGCACCGCGGCGATCCAGTTGGCGCCCGCGGCTTTTACCGGGGGCATGGGATCGGAGGGGAAAGGATCGGGCGGCGCCACGAAAGTGAGGCCGTTCATTTTGCCGCTGACGGGCAGGCCGGCGGCAGCCTGCATGGGCGGGTGGGCAGGTTGAGCGCAACGGCAGGCAAAGACAAGCAGGAGCCAGGACAGGGAGTGTGGTGTTTTCATAGCCCCGGCAAGTTAGGAACTAAATTTTTCAAAAAGGAAAAACCCCGTCGTCAAACCAGCGCCGCGATTTTCGCCGCCAGTTCCCTCATCTCTTCCGCCGGAATATCCAACGGTTCTTTAAACGCGAAGTCAGCCATTGAATTCAGCGGGATGAGGTGCACGTGGGCGTGGGGCACTTCGAGGCCCACCACGGCTACGCCAATGCGTTTGCAGGGCACAGCCTGCCGCAATGCATGGGCTACCTTTTTGGCAAACAGCGTCAGGCCGGCCAGGCGCTCGTCGTCCAGGTCGAAGATGTAATCGGTTTCCTGTTTGGGGATACAAAGCGTGTGGCCCTTGGCTTGCGGGCGCACGTCAAGGAAGGCTAAGTAATGCTCTGTTTCCGCCACTTTATGACAGGGTATTTCGCCCTGTACGATGCGGGTGAATATGCTTGCCATAGGTTAACCGACGGAAATATCGACGACTTCAAATTCCATAAGGCCGGCCGGGGTGGTGATTTTGGCCACATCGCCTTTTTCCTTGCCCAGCAGTCCGGCGCCAATGGGCGACGACACCGATATTTTCATTTGTTTGGTGTCGGCTTCGGTTTCCGACACCAGTTTATAGGTGATCTGTTTACCCGTTTTCAGGTTTTTGATAGTCACATTGGACATGATAGCCACTTTGGAATCGTCCAACTGGCTTTCGTCGATCACGCGGGCATTCGACAGCACGGTTTCCATCTCGCTGATCTTCATTTCGAGCATGCCCTGTGCATCTTTAGCGGCGTCATATTCCGCGTTTTCCGATAAATCGCCCTGTGCGCGGGCTTCTGCGATCGCGCGGGCGGCCTCTTTGCGACCGGTAGTTTTTAACTCCTCCAATTCGGCTCTGAGCTTGTCATATCCGCCCTGCGTCAAATACGTGTAATTAGCCATAATAATAAAAGTAAGTACGAAAAAAAGCAGAAACGCTCCTACCGGTCAGTAGAAACGTTTCTGCTATAAAAGATGGTGCAAAGGTAAGTCTTATCGGAATAAGATAAAAATTTTCTTCATGCTTTTTCCTTTTGCAGCAGCAAGATCGCCGTTTTACAGGTCGATACGCAGGCCCACGTTGTGAATACCGCGGAAAACATCGGTGTTGCGGTAGCCGTAGTCGAGCGACATGCGGGATTCCGAACCTTTGCGCAGCGGAAAGGAAACCGTGAGGCCGCCGCTGAAGCCGTTATCGAGGCTGGCTTCCACGCTGTTTTGGGAATCGAACTCGTATTTGTAGGCCGCGCGCAGGGCGAAGTTTGAGCCGAGGGCAAATTCCACACCGGCGCCCGCCAGGTCGCGCGAGAACGCGTTGGAGGTAAAGTTGCCGAGCAGGGTGATGCGGTTTGTTCTGCCGATCAGCCAGTCGTACGAAGCGCCGATGTTCAGCTGCGAGGGCAAATCGTATTCGGCCGTGCGCTGGTAGTAGGTGATGGGGTACTCAAAAGTGGGGTTCGGTGCGGGCAGCTGTTGCGACAAGCCTTCGCCCGTGAACCGCATTTTGGAGCCGACGTTGCGCAGCGAAATCCCGAATTTGAAGTTATCGTTCGGGCCGGTCACATATTGTACCCCGGCATCGAGCGCGAAAGCGCGG
>CALEYM010000780.1 GCA_937926185.1 uncultured Bacteroidota bacterium
GAAATTGAATATATCTCAGCCGGTTTATTCTCTTCGCATTGCATTTTGCCATTCGCCTGCCCTATCAACTGGTCAAAGAAACGGAGGACATTATATGCTCTTAGCCCTTGAGATTCGCAAACGGCCTTTTCCCATACTCCGCCACAAACTGCAGGATCAATTCCCGTTCCACCATGCGCGGTTCTTTTGTCGTCAACGGTTTCCAGCAGAGCAATAGTTCGGCGGCGTTTTCCAATTGCCAGATCAGTCGCCCGCCCCAATGAGCGGCAGCCTTGCCCTGTCCGAAATCCAGGTATTGTATCAGCCGCGACCGCAAAGTTGCCCGGCTACCAGAGCCGCCGGCTTTTCCAATATACAGTACGATGGTTTGTTCCACCCAATTGTCCTCCAGTTTTGCCAAGGTGATATTCGGATTTTTGCCTTTGAAAAAGCCACCGGTGCCGGCCGCTAGAAAAACGGGTCTCGTCTCCGAAGTGTTTAGAATCATATAAACCCCGCAGACATCCGGAAGTATAGCGGGATCAGCCGTGAGTGAGCGGAGGGTATGGAATCCGGTAAAACCCGATTGCTTAATTTCATCCAGGCTTTGAAAACGCATAGACTGTTTCTTTAATTTGGCAAATTAGCAAATGCAACTGAATCTCACCCCCCACCCGCCAACTCCTCCGCAATCATCTCCGCCTGCTTCAGCACCGTTTCCGTGGCCAGCATTTGCATGTCGGGCGGATAACCGTACTGCCGCAGCGTACGCTTGACGATCACCTTCAGTTTGGCCCGCACGCTTTCCTTGATCGTCCAGTCGATGGACGCGTTTTGGCGGACTTTTTCGGTGAGCACCACGGCCAGTTCGCGCAGGGTGTCTTTGCTCATCAGTTCGCGGGCGCTGTCGTTGTCGGCCACGGCGGTGTAGAAGGCGTATTCGAAGTCGGTGAGGCCGAGGGCGGCGGCTTCGCTGTCCATACCGGTGATCTCCTTGCTCAGGCGGATCAGTTCGTCCATCACCTCGGCTGCTGTGATGATCTTGTTGTGGTAACGTTTGATGGCGGCTTCCAGCATTTCCATCAGCGATTTGCTCTTGACCAGGTTCTTTTTGGAGCGCGCCCGGATCTCGTCGTTCAACAGTTTTTTCAGCACCTCCAGCGCTACGTTCTTGTGTTCCATGCCCTTGAGTTCCAGCAGGAACTCCTCGGAAAGGATGGAAATGTCGGGCTTCTTGATGCCGGCGGCGTCGAATACGTCGATGACCTGTTCGGACACCAGGGCTTGGTCGATGACTTGCCGGATCGTGGTTTCGATTTCCTCGTCGGAGCGGCCGGAGCCCGTGCCGTCGAATTTGGCCAGACGCGCTTTTACTGCCTGAAAGAAAGCCACTTCATCCTTGGCATCCATCGCCTGATCGTGCGGGATGGCGATAGCGAAAGATTTGGAAAGGGCCGTCACCTCGTTGATGTAGCGCTTTTTGCCGTCTTCCAGACCCAGAATGTGCTCCTCGGCGGCGAGAATGAGCGATAATTTTCGCGAAGTGTCGGCCTCGAAATAATCCTCGTAGGGAAAACCGTGGAACATCTGGGAAACGACTTCCAGTTTTTCCAGCATCACCTGCACGGCCTGTTCCTGGGCCAGCGTGGGATCGCCCTTGCCGCCGGCGTCGGAGTAAAAGGCCAGGGCCTTTTTCAGGTCGGCGGCGATGCCCAGGTAATCCACAACCAGGCCGCCGGGCTTGTCTTTGTACACGCGGTTTACGCGGGCAATGGCCTGCATGAGGTTGTGGCCCTTCATGGGTTTGTCGATGTACAGCGTATGCATACAGGGCGCATCGAAACCGGTGAGCCACATGTCGCGCACGATCACAAGTTTCAGTTCGTCAGCGGGGTCTTTCATACGCTCGGCCAGCACACGGCGCTGTTCCTTGGTAGTGTGGTGTTTGGATATTTTCGCTCCATCGGACGAGACGGAGGTCATTACGACCTTGATGACACCTTTGGCCGGATCGTCGGAGTGCCAGTCGGGGCGGATGTTGATAATGGCCGCGTACAAGTCGGCAGCAATGCGGCGCGACATGGTAACGATCATGCCTTTGCCTTCAAACACTTCCTGCCGCTGCCCGAAGTGCGTCACAATATCCTGAGCGATATTGCGGATACGGTTTTCGCTGCCCACCAGCGCCTCCAGTTGCGTCCACTTGGCTTTGGCTTTTTGGGTATTGCTCAGGTCTTCCTGATCCAGTTCTTCGTCCAACTCGGCCACCAGTTTTTTGCCTTCCTCACTGAGATTGACTTTAGCCAGGCGGCTTTCGTAATAGATCCGCACCGTGGCGCCGTCCTCCACGGCCTGGGCGATGTCGTACACGTCAATGTAGTTGCCGAACACGGCCGGCGTGTTCACATCCGTATTCTCGATAGGCGTACCGGTGAAACCCAGATAAGTGGCATTGGGCAGCGCGTCGCGCATGTATTTGGCGAAGCCGTACACGATCTTTTTGCCTACCACATTGCCCTGCGCGTCTTTTTCGTCGACGGTTTTGGCCCTGAAGCCGTACTGGGTGCGGTGGGCCTCGTCGGCGATGACGATGATGTTGGCGCGGTCCGACAGCAACTCGTACACGTTGCCCTCCCCGGGCTGGAATTTCTGGATAGTGGTAAAAATAACGCCACCGGAAGCCACCTTCAGCAGCTCCTTGAGGTGATTCCGGTCTTCGGCCTGCACAGGCTCCTGGCGCAGCAGTTGTTTGGAGGCCGCGAAGGTGTCGAACAATTGGTCGTCGAGGTCGTTGCGGTCGGTGATGACCAGCACGGTGGGGTTGTGGAGCGCCAGCACGATTTTGCCGGTGTAGAACACCATCGACAATGACTTGCCACTGCCCTGCGTGTGCCACACCACGCCGCCCTTGCGGTCGCCCAAAGGTTGCCGGCTCACGCCCGCCACGCCGTACACTTCCGGCGACACTTCCTGGACCGTACTCATGCCGGGTTGTTCCCTCTGCAATCCGTAATCCGCAATCCGTCCCGAGGCCTCGGGATAATCCGTATTCCGCAATCCATACCCCGCCGCCCGGATGGTAGATTCCACGGCCCGGTTGACAGCATAGTACTGATGGTAGGCCGCCAGTTTTTTGACCGTGGTAATGGTGGTAATGCCCGTGTTGGGGTCTTCTTTTTTAGACTTCTCAAAAACGATAAAATGCCGGATCAGGTCGAGCAGGGTAGGCGGATGGAGCATGCCTTCGATGAGCGTTTCGAGCTGACCGATCAGGGGTGAGGCTTCCACCCGGCCGTCGGCGGTTTTCCAGGCCATGTAGCGGCTCAGGCCGGCCGACAGGGAACCTGCGCGGGCTTCCAGTCCGTCGGAAATGACCACGAAACCATTGTAGGTGAACAGGCCGGGAATGAGCGCCTTGTACGTCTCCAGTTGCCTGAACGCCGAGCCGATGGTGGCGTTTTCATCCGCGGCGTTTTTCAACTCGATGACCACCAGGGGAATGCCGTTGACGAACAGGAGTATGTCGGGTCGGCGGTTGTGCCCGTTTTCGATGACCGTGAACTGATTGGCGACCAGGAACTCGTTGTTGTCCGGGTTTTTAAAATCCACCAGCCACACCAGATCGCCGCGCGCATGGCCGTCTTTCTGGTATGTGACGTTGACGCCCTCGGTGAGCAGGCGGTGAAATGTCTCGTTGTTGGCCAGCACATCCGGCGACGCGATACGCTGAATGATCTTCAGCGCCTCCTCCTGCGCATCGGGCGGAATACCGGGATTGAGGCGCCGGACGGCCGCGCGCAGCCGCCCCGCGAGCAACACTTCCGCATAACTGCCCCGCTCCGGCGTATCGCCGTCGGGCGCGATGTCGGGCGCGTACACGTAGCGGTAACCGAGCGCTTCGAGGCGCCCGATGGCGAGTTGTTCGATGGCGGATTCGGTGATTTTGGTCACGTGGATGCGTATTTTAAGATATTGTCAAGCAAAGTGTATTCCTCTATGAGCGCATCATTTTTGTACAAGCCGGCCTGAAGTACTGTTCTCTTTCCATTACGATGTTTGCGCAGGAAAAATTGTGTATGGTTGAAAGTGTATATCTCTTCATAATCAGCAATCTGGGTCTCAATTTCTGTGTAAATCTGCATTCCAGATTTTGTTGCTACCCATGCTTCAGCCACCTCTTCAAATCTATCATCTGTTAATCTACGACTCAAGTCTGACTGCCAGGGATTATGGTCTTTATCAACGATGTCTTCGTTTTTAATATCAAACCCTGCCCTGTAAATTAACTGCTCCAGTTCATCCGCAAACCCAATCAACGTTCTTATTGCATTAAGAACTTCATTTTGACTAAGGTTGTAACCCTTCTCGTTTATGGCAAATAATGGCAAATCTGTGCAAACATAATATCTCAAGTAACCCTTTTGGTCCTTATTCAGGCAAATTTTCAGTAATGGGTTATCTCGATAGTCATTCTTGAGCAGGCCGTATTTGTATATTTCATTTAAAAATCTTGACCTTTTTGCCAGAGGAGTTAGAATCCGCAGACAATAGACAGGCTTGTTCATGAAATACAGCCCCTGCTCACTATAGACCAACTCTCCTATCAACGGCTGATGGCGTTGGTTATGTCGGATATGCTTTAAAGCAAAAATCTGTTTATCTCCGTCAGCAGGTTTGAAGACCACAAATTCTTCCTTGAAATGTTCCTTTATTGTGTTGAATAAAGGATTTAAATAGTCAGATATGTCTTGGTGAACATCTTTAAATTCCTTTTGAATGCTCAACCCAGAAAAGTCAACTTCGTAGTCCACTGGAAAGGGGTCCTGGATATTCGCTCGTGCGCCTGGCTTATTGAAGCACTCTGTCCAGACTTCCTCGGTGATTTGTTCCCGAAAATTTATCTCGCTACTAAATTGGATGTTCTTCAATTGATCCAGCAACTGTTCCGATTGATGTTTTCGCAGAATAAACCGGGCCATTTGATCCTGGTCAATAGTGTTTTTCAGGTACGGGAAGTGAATGGGAAGTGTTGCGGATGAGTTTGCTTTCAGGCGGCTTTCCAATTTGCCAAACATCCTGTCTACCCGGCCCACACGCTGTTCATTATCTCCTTGTGTCCAGGCAATACCATAATGAATAACCTCTGAACAATGGTAATGCAGGTCAACGCCTTCCTGCAAGACAGAGGTGGCAACTAATACATCAGGATAGAAAGGGGAGTTGAAAGCTTTTACAATGGACTCCCGTTTTGTTTTGCTACAGTATGGGTAAACTGGAAGGATGTTGTTCAGAAAAGACCAGTTGTATTGGGTAATATTTTCTTTGGTAAGCTCTAACTCTTTTTTATAGAACCGTTGGAACGTAAGTACCGCATTCGAAATTAAGTCGGAAAGACCGCTGTTCCCAATCATGCTCTGTACTTCATTGC
>CALEYM010000781.1 GCA_937926185.1 uncultured Bacteroidota bacterium
TGCCACGACTCACTTTTACAGGGTTTAGGCATCTATATACCGTGGCGGCACCTCATCCGTCAGCCAAACGCCGTTGGCCGAACAGTAAAAAACATAACCTTCGGCATACATCCTGCCTGACTGAATCGTCAAAATCACCGGTTTCCCGTGCCTTTGCCCGACTTTGAGCGCCGTTTCGGCGTCGGGGGAAAGGTGTACGTGATGCCGCCGGCGTTTTTGAAGCCCTTGTTCCAAAATGGATTGCAGGAAACGTTCAGTTGTTCCGTGAAACAACAAGGCCGGCGGCCGGGCCGTTTGGTAATCCAGATTTACTTCGATGGAGTGGCCCTGGCTGGCCCGGATTTTTGTGCCGTCTTCGCTAAACGCAAACCGTTTTTTGTCGTTGTTTTCCACAACGTGATCCAGCATTTCCCGCGAAAGTTCAAGGTTGCGCCGGGCGAAAGCCGCCAACAGCGCATCCACTTCGCACCAGCCCTGCGCGTCGAGGGTCAGGCCGAACTTAGATGGTTGGTGACGCAGCAAATAAGAAAGCGTTTTGGAAAGTTCGATATCATAAGCGGGCTTCGACATGGCCTGTAACCGTTATTTTTGTTTTTTGTTAACTCAAATGTACCGATATTCGTTCCATACGTTGTCTTAAACTAAAATCAACATACTATGATCATACCAAAGATTCATCCCTCCGCCTTTTTGTTGTTACTCGTGTTTTTTGCCTCCTGCAGCGCCGAGCGGCGTTTTCACCGGCGCCTGGTTGGCACCTGGAACATCGATCGCTACGAACAGCAGTTTACCAACGGTGAACAGGAAGCGGCTTCCAACCTCGGTACCATTACTTTTCGCAAAAACGGCAGCGGCATTAAAAACGTGACCATTCTTACCCGCGGCGTACGCAAACCCGACGACAGCGATTTTTCCTGGAAAAACACCGTCGACGCCGTCACTATTATCAGCCGTAATTCCGAACTCGCCAAGACCTGGATAGTGATGAGAAATAAACGAACTTCCCAGCAATGGAAATCCACCACGCAGGGTACGGTTCAAACGATGGAACTGCGGAAGCAACAATAAATGCGTTATTTCCTCACCTTGGCCTATAAAGGCGCCCGTTATGCCGGCTGGCAGCGCCAGTCCAATGCCATGAGCGTACAGGAAACGCTTGAGCAAGCGCTGGCCACTATTTTAGGACATTCCACGCCGGTCACCGGCTGCGGGCGCACAGACACGGGCGTGCATGCGCGTTATTATGTGGCGCACCTGGATACCGAACAGGCATTGCCGCGCAGTTTTCTGAACGGCCTCAACAGCCTTTTGCCGCCGGATATCGCGGTGTACACCGTTGCACCGGTGGCGGATAATGCGCATGCCCGGTACGACGCGCACGAACGGAGCTACGCGTACTGCATTATGCTGCGCAAAGATCCTTTCGCGGCGGAAACACATTGGATTTACCCTCAGGGCGCCCGGCTCGACCTGGAAAAAATGCAGGCCGCGGCGGCATTGCTCCCGGAATTTTCAGCCTTCTTTCCTTTTTGCAAAACCGATAGCGGTGTGGAGCATTATGCCTGCACCCTCACACGCTCGGAGTGGCAGGCCGACCCTGCACATCACCGCCTGGTGTACCATGTTTCGGCCAACCGTTTTTTGCGTGGCATGGTTCGCCTGATCGTGGGCGCCTGCATCCAGGTGGGGAAAGGACAACTACGGCTCGATGATGTTCGAAATGCCCTGAAAAATCAAACAGCGATGAAAAAAAACCTGAGTGCGCCGCCACAGGGCCTGGCGCTGACCGATGTAAAATACCCATACCCAATTGGAGGGGAAATTACTGTGCCCGATCGATTACTTCACTGAACTCCGCTTTCTTTTTCAGGGTAACCAAATTTTTACGGCGCTCGTCTTCAGAGGAAGGGTTGGGTATGGTATCCACCCGGTTGATCCATTCTTTGGCTTTTGCCTGGTCACCGAGCGCATACCAGGCAAAAGCGAGGTTAAACTTGCCTTCGTCGTATCGCGGATTGATGGCGAGGGCTTTTTCAAACAGCGGAATAGCGTCGCGGTGCCGGTTGGCCCGAACCAGCGAGGAAGCATAGTTGTTGATCACCTGAAAGGCCCAGGGATTGAGTCGGTATGCTGCCCCGAAAGCGGCGACTGCTTCATCGATTTTATTCATTTGGTACAGGGCGATGCCTTCGTACCATTGCAGGGGTATGGTCACGTCGTTGTATTCGAAAAAAACATTCCGGGCGGCGCTTGCTTCCCGGAGCATGGCCGGGTAGTTGGCTTGCGCCTGGGCTTCCAATACGGCCACCGTGTGTATTTCGCCCTTGATGCGCTGCCAACCCAGCAAGACATTATACATAAAACCGGCAAGCAGCAGCGACAGAAAAAATAGTGAAAAGCGACGTGCCGGTATGCCTGGCAATCCGGCCCACACCTGTCGGGAACTCCAGGCCAGGTAAGCGAACAGCAACCCTAAAATGGCCTGCAATTCGATACGTTCCCGGGGGAAGTCAAAAAACTGGATTACGCAATACCCGGCCAACCCTGCCGACAATACCAACAGGTCGTGCCTTTTACGCGGGTCGGCGCCACGCCACGCGGCCACTGCCGCCGCGATAAAAGCCGCGGCAAACAGGCTGATAAAAAGCGCCGCGCCGATAATCCCCATCTCAGCCCGGATTTCCAGATAATCGTTGTGCGCCCGGGTGAACACGATATTTTTTTCCTGCAAACGGAAGCCCCCTTTGATGCTCTTCGAAGGCAACCAGATTTTCCAGCTGCCGTTGCCTACGCCCCACCAATAATGATCTTTGTTCAGTTGAACGGTTTTATGCCACACAAACCGCCGTTCATTGGCGGAGGCGCTTTCCAGGTAGGTGGCGGGATTCAGGCGTTCGGCCAGGGTGCCGCCCCTGCCTTTCCAGCCGAGCAAGGCCAGCAAAACGCCTAATGCCAAAGCGCCGGCAGGCAGGATTTTTTTGAACAAAACGGGCCGGAAACCGGGCTCCAGCACGGCGTACAAGGGTAAGTAAAGCGCCATGCCCAGGACAACCGCAAGGTAAACGGTACGGGTTTGCAACACCAGAATAAGCGCCGTCAACACCCCGGCCGAGATCCAAAACTGATTTTTCCACCTAAATTCCTTTCTAAATAAAACATTGAAAATCAGTAAAAAAAACAAAAAATCGGTAGCCAGGCCTTTATTGCCGAATACGCCGGACGCATAATCGTACAAGCGTTGATTATCAAGGCCGTATTCGCTGACTGCCAAACCTACCTGTATGACCAATAAAACGGACACGACCAATGTGAGCGCGCCAGTGATATCGGCCAGCGTGCGGCGGGTCAGGTTTTCATCGTATTGCAACGCTTGCCGCACCAGCCAGTACACCCCGAAAAGTATCAACACTTTTTGCGCATAAAATATAGCTTCCGACCAACTGAAGGCCCAGCCCACGGAGAGCAGGTTCATGCCATACCATGTCAGCAGAAGGACGTCAAAGCCGTGCAGGCGCCAGTCGGCCCGTTCGCGCCATTCCCGCCAAAGGAAAAATACGGCGCCGGCCATTACGGCGGATACCCATATAAACCGGGGCGCCAGGTAGCGATCCAGGCATTGGGGGATAAAAACCAGGGCGCCGGCAAAAAAGATCAGCCACAGTACAATTTGATACCGGCGACCGGTAGTATCCGAAGCCGCCGGCAAGGACAGATTTTTAGCAGATTTCTTTTTTTTCGACATTTCAGTCAATATTGATCAATATGCGGCTTAAACATGCAACATTTGAATGGTTTTAACGGAGAAAAATTCAAATCCGTTTTCAGTCTGAATCATCAGCTGTCCATCGGGTTGCACACCCCGGATAATGCCCCGGAAAGCGCTGCCATCCGGCCGCGCAAACCGCCTTTCTTCATCCAGACCATACAGGCACTGCCGGTATTCGGCCCGCAGGGATTCGTTTTGGCCGGATTTCAGTTGCAGATACCGACGCTCCAGGTTTTCAAACAGGGTTTGCGCTACCGCGTCGAGGTCGAACGTATGACCGGCAAACAAGGCCATTGAGGTGGCATTCGGCGCCTCCGGCGGGAAAACCTGCTGATTTACGTTCAGCCCGATACCAACCGAGGCAGTTTCCAGCCGGTTTCCGGACAGGGTATTTTGAATAAGGATACCGGCTGTTTTTCGGTCGCCAAGGTAAATATCGTTGGGCCATTTGACGGTAGACGGTGGACGGTGGACGGTAGACGGTGGACGGTGGACGGTGTCCCGCACCGCCAGGGCTATTGCCTCGCTCAGTTGAAACTGATCTGTTATGGTCAACCAGTCAGGGTATAAAATTACGCTCAACGTGAGGTTGGCGCCCGGTTCTGTAAGCCATCTACTGCCAAATTGTCCGCGTCCGGCTGTCTGACTGGCAGCCCGGATCACCGTACCCTCGGGTGGCCTGCTTTTTGCCAGTAATTCCCGGGCAAAGTCGTTCGTGGAGGCAAGTTCGTCGAATGAGTAGTAAACTTTTCCGATGAAAAGTGTGTTTGACATGCGTTTATAAACATTCTGAACGGTTACAAAGCGCCGCTGCCTTGCCCGCGCACATAAAGTTCCGTACTTTTATGCCGGCCCGGATGCATAAGTAGTGAAAAAATATCTGCCAGCATGTTTACCGGCCCCTCACTTATTCAATAAAACAAAATTTAAACATTTGAATCTCACAACATTACAGCGGGTCAAAACCCGCGACACCGGCTCCGAACAACTCAACCATGCGATCATTGAAGGCATCCGCGATAAAAAAGGCAAGCACATCGTACAACTGGACCTTCGGCGCCTCGACGATGCTCCCGCAGATTTTTTTATCATTTGTGAGGGGGATTCCAATACCCATATAAAAGCCATTTCAGACAGCATTTATAAACGGGTAAAAGACGAGTTGAACACCATGCCCTCGCACACCGAAGGCACCACCAATGCCCGTTGGGTGTTGATGGACTATTTTAACACCATTGTCCACGTTTTTTATCCGGAAACACGGCAATTCTATGACCTGGAACAACTCTGGAGCGACGCCAGGGCCACAGAATTTGCAGAAATTTAGCAAACACCCGCTTAACCGCGATAAAATCGTCAAGTATAAAAATACTTATGAGCAAAGAACAGCGTAAGCGCGAAGACGAACTGGATGACCAGCGTCCGCCACGCGAGGATGATAACAACAGCGGCGGCGATAATATGCCGCGCTTTAGTTTTACCTGGATTTACGTCCTGATCGTGCTGGCCTTATTGGGATTACAATTGTCCAGAATGTTTGTGACGCCACCCACCACCTCCTGGGCGGATTTTGAACGCATGGCACGTGCCGGCGATGTCGAAAAACTGGAAGTCGTCAATAAAGAAAGTGCCCGCGCCTATATCAAAAAAGACAGCCTCTGCAAATATTTCCCCTTGTTCCACATCGAGGATAAAAATGCAGATTGCCAGCCCGATAAACAATCCTGGGGGTATAAGCCCGATGAAATGTACGTTTCGTTCGATATCGGCACCCCGGAAGTCCTGAGCCGTAAACTGACCGCCCTGAACGAGAGCCTTCAGAAAGAAAAAAAGCCGATCATCAGCGAGCGGTATATCACCGAAACGAACTGGACCGGTACGATCGCCACCTACCTGCTTCCCCTTTTGCTGTTAATGGGCTTGTGGATATTTATCCTGCGTCGCATGGGTGGCGGGGGCGGTGGCCCCGGCGCGCAAATTTTCAACATCGGCAAATCCAAGGCGACCTTATTCGACAATAATTCGCGGGTCAACATCACGTTCGCCGACGTTGCCGGTCTGGACGAAGCGAAAGAGGAAGTCATGGAAATCGTGGATTTTTTGAAAAATCCGAAAAAATACACCGCGCTCGGTGGTAAAATACCCAAAGGCGTACTGCTGGTAGGCCCGCCTGGCACCGGTAAAACGCTGCTGGCCAAAGCCGTGGCCGGCGAGGCCGGCGTGCCGTTCTTTTCCATTTCGGGTTCCGACTTCGTAGAAATGTTCGTCGGGGTGGGCGCTTCCCGTGTCCGCGACCTGTTCCGGCAGGCCCGTGAGAAAGCGCCCTGTATCATTTTTATCGATGAAATCGACGCCATCGGCCGCGCGCGCGGCCGCGGCGCCATACAGGGCGGCAACGACGAACGGGAAAACACGCTCAACCAATTGCTGGTAGAGATGGACGGCTTCCCGACCGACAAGGGCGTGATCCTGATGGCCGCCACCAACCGGCCCGATATTCTCGACCATGCCCTGATGCGCCCCGGCCGTTTCGACCGCCAGATCGGCATCGGGCGGCCCGACCTGAAAGGCCGCGCCCAGATTTTCCACGTACATCTGAAAAATATCAAAGTCGCGCCCGATGTCACGCCCGAGGCGCTGTCCGAAATGACGCCCGGCTTCGTTGGCGCCGATATCGCCAATGTGTGCAACGAAGCAGCCCTGATAGCCGCCCGCCGCAATAAAAAAGCCGTGGACCTGGACGATTTCAACTACGCGCTCGATAAGGTGATCGGCGGCCTGGAAAAGAAAAACAAGATCATCAGTCCCGAGGAAAAGCAGATTATCGCCTATCACGAAGCAGGCCATGCCATTTGCGGCTGGTTTCTCGAACACGCCCATCCATTGGTTAAGGTGACCATCGTGCCGCGGGGCCTTGCCGCCCTCGGCTATGCGCAATACCTGCCGAAAGAACAGTACATTACCCGTAAAGAAAAACTGCTCGACGACATTTGCATGACACTCGGCGGCCGTGCAGCCGAATCGGTCGTATTCGACAAGATCAGCACTGGCGCGCAAAGCGACCTCGACCACATTACCCGCCTGTCGTACGACATGATCATCAATTACGGCATGAACGACAAAGTAGGCAACATTTCGTACTATTCGATGCTCAACGAGAGCTACATGCGCCCGTTCTCCGAACAAACAGCCTACCTGATCGACCAGGAGGTAAAAAGTATGATCGACGAGCAATACGAGCGGGCAAAAAATCTGCTGCGCGATAAACGCAAAGAACTCGACGCCCTCGCCAAGGCGCTGCTCGAAAAAGAAGTGCTGAAACGCGCCGACCTGGAAAATCTTATCGGTAAACGACCCTTTGCCGACCCGACACCCGGCGAAAGCGCCAGCATGCCGGAAGTGGAACCCAGCTCACCCGGAGGAGATGAGGAAGACGAAGAATAGTTGATTTGTTGATTTGTTGATTTGTTGATTTGTTGATTTGAGTGACCACAAGCAGGGCCCTCAAATCAACAAATCAACAAATCAACAAATCAACAAATTTTCACTTTCCTCCCCGGCAACTCCCCCCATTCCCGTTGCTTCGGCTCAAGTCCCCGTTTGGTCAACACCCACAGAACCGGCATTCGCGGCCTTATGTTGGGTTTGGCGGCATAGCCGTCGGTAAAATAAATAAAGCCGTCGGGGTATTCGCGATTGGCCAGTTGAAGCGCATCGTTGAAGTCGGTGCCGCCCCGGCCCGTCACGGTTTCCGGTGTTTTGCCCTTATAGGGGTACTGCCGGTACACTTTAGTATCGGCCTCCAGAATATCTATTTGAGCGCCGGAGCGCCAGAGGTGAAAAATTTCCTGAAAGAAAATTTTGAGCTCGTCGGGGCCGATACTGCCGGAGGTGTCGATGGCCACCAGCAGGCGTTGCCGGTGACGGATTTTCAGACCGGGTACGGTACCATATCGTTTGGAAGGGCGTTTCATGGTGTTTTTCAACCGCGTTTTAGCGGCGCTTTCCGCAAACAATCGGAGCAGCAGATGCCATTGTAGCCGCGGAGCGGCTTGCGGGAGCAAATTGTCCAGCATTTCCCGCACGTCGCCGGGCATGACGCCCCAGGCGTGCGCGCTGGTGCGCTGGTGCGCGGTGCGCAGCAGGCTGTCGAGGTGGAGTTCGGCGGCGTCGCGTTCCAGCTCGCTGTGGCTGCGTATCTCGCGCCAGGGTTGATGCCGTTCCAGACCGTTCGAGTCGGAACGGATGTTGTTCAGCGTTTCCTGGTCGGGTGTGCCGGAAGCTTTTCCGCCGCGGCCCTGGCGCAGGTCTTCCAGTTTTTTATAATAATAAAACCAGGTTTGGCCGGTTTGCAGGGCCAGGTTTGGGAAGGAGTTGAGAAAAATGCTGTCGTCGGGCAATTGCGCCCGTTCCACGTACTGGTTGACCACCAGATCGAACGCCACATTCATCAGCATGGGGTCCAGAAACGGTTCGCGCACAAAAAGATGCCGGAAGACCAGGTGCAGTATTTCGTGTTTCACAACCCCATAGCGGTGTGCGGGATCGGTCAGTTGGGTATCCCAAAATCGGGCATTGACGTACAAGGTCAGCGCTTTATGGCCCAACCCGACGGCCAGGGTTTCTACCGGATGACCCTGGCCAACCACCTCTTTGTTCAGGCTGCCGAACACGTGCGCGTAAAACGGTTCGCGCAACAACAAGTCAATGCCGGTGCGGGCCAGTTCGTCGAGAATTCTTGATGCGGTATTTTCCCTGCGTTCCAATCTGTATTTTCTTTAAGTCAAATTTGAAAACGTAAATTTGAAATTTGAAAAGTTTGAAGCCTGCTGGTGGTGGCAATGCTTACTGCCTCACTTCCCGCCTGTCAGTTTAAAATTCCCCGGAAAGCGGGTTTGCATTTTCAGGTCGAGTTCCTCCAGGTTGCGGAGCGGTTCGAGGTTGAGTTCAATTTTCCGGAAGGGATTGTTGCTCAGTTCCAGCGAGCGCAATCCGGTACATTCGGACAGGAAGGCCGGCAAGGTTTCCAGTTGGTTAAAACGGACATTAAGGCGTTCCAGTTTTGGCGAGTGCCGCAAAAAATCCAGTTGGCCGATGCCGCAGCGGATCAGGGTGGCTTCGCGCAGGCCGGGAAATGGCCCCAACCGCGATTCGCCTTCGATCGGGTAGCTTTCGATGATCAGTTTTTCCAGCGACTCATTCCCGTAAGGCCCGCCTTCGGGCACCTGCATCGGGTACCGGGGCCGGTAGTTGCCTTTCCGGATAATAAACGCGTTTAGCCCCGGCAGGGCCAGCAAATCCACCGGAAACGCTTCGATGCGGATATTTTCGATGATCAGGATTTCGAGGGGCAATTGCAGGAGCAGGGGAACGGCATCGGGCAGGTCGAAATCTTTGTGCGCCGGCAAAGCAATAAAACGCAGAAAATCGAGGGTGGCGATGGCCGGCGAGAGTTGGTTGACGGCGAGCCGGCGCAGGTCGAGGGTTTGGTGCGCCACCAGGGCATTGCTGCCCTGCCCGGGGCGGTTGCGGTGCCAAAGGCACATTTTACTGGCCAGCAGCAGATCGAACAAGTCGACCTCATCGCTTTGATAACGACTGAAATACTCCGCCTCGTCGTAGTGGTAAGCGGCGGATTCGCGCAGTTTTTGCGCGTGTTTCACGGTGTTTGCCGAGGCAAAACGCTGAAGCAGGCCCATTGCGCGGCCGGCGACCTCTCTGGCGGAATGAAATACCGAAATACCGAATAAATAACCCAGCAGCCGGCGATTGACGCCGCCGCCTTCGATGAGTTCGAGCAACAGGGGGCAGTTGTCCGCGGTAGTATCGCGCAGCAACCGCGTTATCTGAAGCGTGTATGCGCCATCCGTATCCGACCCGAGGTATTGCCCTTGCTGATTCATGTTAGCTAAGAAAAGACAAATTGGCAAGCCGTTTGTTTTTTATATTTTCAATATTTTTTGAAAACAAAATACCGGCAATTGGTATTTAATATTCCGGTTTCATCCGAACGGTTAATTTACGCAACTGCTGATGCATACAATTATGGAAATCCAGGAAGGCAAACAGAAATTCATCGAGTCATGGGGCAAAATGGCCAGCGATTGGGGTATCAACCGCACCATGGCCCAGGTACATGCCCTGTTGCTGATCGCTCCGGAGCCCCTTACGGCCGACGAAGTGATGGAAGGCCTGTCCATTTCACGCGGCAACGCCAACATGAACCTGCGCGCCCTGATGGATTGGGGTTTGGTGCACAAACAGTTGAAATCGGGCGAACGCAAGGAATACTTTTTCGCAGAAAAAGACATGTGGACCGTGGTCCGGCAGATCATTGTGCACCGGAAAAAGAAAGAACTGGAACCCATGCTGAAAGTGCTCGACGAAGTGGCCAATGTGGAGCCCAATTGCCCCGAATCGGAGACGTTCTGCAACGTGGTAAAGGACATCCGCCTGTTGTCCAATAAAGCCAATCAAACCCTCGACACCCTGATAAAGGCCGATTCCGGCTGGTTTTCCAATATCTTTTTGCGAATGGTCAGGTAAACGACTTGCGACTTGCGACTTACGACTTGCGCAACAAATTCATGGTAACCGTAAGCAGTCGGTTGCCGGCTTTCCACACCTGAAAGTAAGGCGTTAGTTTGCCGCCGAAGGCGCGCAGGGCGCGTTCGATGCCCGGCTCCATGCTGCCTTCAAAATCGAGGCCCAGGCCGTGTTCCGCGCAAAAAAGGATAGCCTGCCAGTACAAGCCGTGCAGCGCCCGCGAACGCCGGCCCAATGCCGGATCAAAACCCGACAACAACAAGGTGGCCTGACGGGCGTCGTGCGCGAGGTACAAGGCGGCATGCGGTGCGCCGTTGGCCCGGCCGCGGGCAATAAAACACGCGGATTGATCCCTTTCTTTCAGCGCAGCGTGCAGATTCTCAAAAGGCGCCCGCCGGTAAGGGGGCCGCAATCCCTTCCGGTTAAAAGAACGTTGATTTAGCCAAAACAAAAGATCCAGATCGCATTCCCGGACGACCTCCGTTTCTCTTTCCGCCTTTCTGAGGTCGGTGCGCAGTTTGTTTTTCAAATTCCTGTATAATTCCTCCGGTTCGCTCGTGTCGGGCAGCAGATAGGTGTACCGCGTCGTTTGGTGAAAACCGGTCCAATAAAAGGGCAGCCAGTTTTGTACCTCCGGCAGGAAATTTTGTTGAAAAAAGGCAACGCGTGGCAGTTGGGCGATGAGCGCCGCCATAACCTGGCGTTCAAAGCCGTAGCAGCTGTTTTCTTTGAAATCCGGGCTGTCCGGATAAACCAGCCAGGGGCCGGCGTAAGCTGTAAAAGGCGGCAATTGAATGATGGACAGGCCCCAACGGCGGTTCAAAAAGTAGGGTAAAACACCCCTGACTTGCCCGCCTTTATCATAAGATAATACGGCCGACCAGCGGTCGGCATTACACACGGCGTCGAGCCACCAGGGTTGCAACTGAAGCGGCACGTACTCCGCCCGGCAGAATTCTGAATATCGCGCTTTGCTTGCAGACATTGTTTAATACCTTAGCTGATGTGGTTAGCGGGTTTCGGGTTAACGGGTGCCGGGTTGGAATAACCTTTGAACACCCGCTCGAGTAAACCCGTAACCCGTTAACCCGAAACCTGTCAACCACCTAAATGTATGACACTTCGCGAATTCTTCGACTATCTCGGCGCCCATCCGCTTATCGTAGTGGGTTTTTTCCTGCTCATCCCGCTTATTGCCCTGTTGGCCGGCTGGATGGGACGCGGTGAAGGCCATCTGTCGCCCTGGCGGTACCTGTATTCCCTGCTGGTGTACGCCGTTTGTATCCCCGGCATATTTTCAATTACCCTCAGCGTATACCTGTTCCTGTTCGAACGGGGCGGCAGCATTATGAATCTCAACCTGCTGACCCAGGTGGCGCCGGCATTGTCGATGATCCTGACTTTGGGGATTATCCGCCGGAATACTCCCTTTGAAAGTATTCCCGGTTTCGGCAAGTTGTCCAGCCTGATGATGACCATCGGAGCAGTGTTCATACTGATGTACCTGCTCGACCGAACCCATCTGATCGCTTTCGTACGGGTGCCGGTTCAGTACCTGGTACTGATCGTCGTGGGGCTGCTGGTGGTGCTGCGTTTCGGATTTAAACAGTTGATTGCCTGAAGATGATGAAAACGTTTGTTTCCCTGAAAATTTTTCTGCCGGCGCTTTTATGCTCATGCCTGGCAGCCTGCGACGCCGTACGCAAACGCGATCACCAGACTTTTACGCAGGACGACACCAATGTCGAAATTGGCCGCGACGTGGAAATCCTGTACTCCGACAGCGCCATCGTCCGGGTGCGTATTACCGCCCCGACCATGCTCAATTACACGGAACGCGATGAACCGCGGCAGGAGTTTCCCGACGGCATCAAGGTCGAGTTTTTAACGCCCACCCTCCTGGTGCGCAGCACGCTGACGGCCAAATGGGCCGTGCGCCAGCAAAACAAAGGCCTCGTCACCACCCGCGACAGCGTGGTGCTGACTACTATCCAACAGGAAAAATTAGAGACCGAGGAACTGATCTGGAATGAAAAAACGGAAAAGATCAGCACCGAAAAATTCGTCAAAGTCACCAAACCCGGCGAGGTTATCTATGGCTTCGGGCTGGAAGCCAACCAGGATTTTTCTTTCTGGAAAATTACCGTGCCCAAAGGGGTCATCCGGGCGGAGCAGTTGGATAAGGCGCTGGAGTAGGACGATTTACGATTTACGATTGGGGTGGCCCGGGTAGTTGTTGCCCTCCACTTTATTGAGGGTATTTTAATCGTAAATCGTAATTATAACGCCACCTGTCCGTTATTCACAACCCCCAGCACTTTCCCTTTCAACTCTTGTCCCACAAACGGCGTATTCTGCGACTTGGAGCGGATATGCTTTTCAGTAAACGTCCAGGATGCCTCCGGATCGAAAATGGTCAGTTCGGCATGGACGCCGGGTTTGATCTCCGGTACGGGCAGCCCCAGTACCCGGCGGGGGACAAGCGCCCATTTTTGCACCAGCGTTTCGATGGACAACTGATCCTGCAAATACGTCCGGCACAGGGCATAAGCCGTTTCCAGCCCGATCATGCCGAATTCGGCAAAGGGGAATTCCAGGTTCTTTGCCTCGGTGTCCCAGGGCGTATGGTTGGAACAAATAAAATCGATGGTACCGTCGGCCAGGCCTTCCAGCAGGGCTTCACGGTCACTATTGCCGCGCAGGGGCGGCATCACTTTCCAGTTGCTGTCGAATTCGGCCAGTTGTTCGTCCGTAAAACACAGATTGGCCGCGGCGACGGAAGCCGTCACCGGCAGCCCGGCAGCCTTGGCGGCGCGCACCAGTTCCACTGCCTTGCGGGCAGACAGCAGGTGCAGGTGCAGCCGGCCTCCGGAGTAAGCCAGCAGGCTTAGATTGCGCTGTACCATGATTTCTTCCGCCAGCGCAGGAATACCTTTCATGCCCAGCGTGGTACTCAGCACGCCTTCGTGCATTTGTCCGCCGCCGGCGATCGACTTGTGGTGCGGCCAGTCCATGATCAGGCCATCGAATGCTTTGGCATACTGCAGGGCGCGCAACAACAAACCGGCATCCTGCACCGGCCGGCTGCCGTCGGAAAACGCTACCGCGCCCGCGGCATGCATATCGTACAGTTCGGCCAGGTCTTTGCCCTCTGCATGCGCCGAAACGGCGCCAATGGGGTAAAAAGCCACGGCCCCGCCGGCCGTTTTGTTCCGGATGTATGCCACGGCCGATTTGGAATCCGCGGCCGGGTTGGTATTGGGGAAACAGGCCACCGCCGTGAAACCGCCTGCCGCCGCCGCCCTGGCGGCGCTTTGCAGGTCTTCGCGGTGTTCAAAACCCGGATCGCCGGTCTGAATACCCACGTCGAACCAACCGGGAGAGACATGCGGCGTTCCTTCAAAAGTCAATACCTCGGCGTCAGCCGGCACGGGCAAATCTTTACCAACAGCTTCGATTATTCCGTTGCGAATACCGATATCCAGCGGGCCGGAGGTTTGCTCACCGGTACAAACTCTTACCTTTTTAAGGATCGTCAGCATGACAAATCAGCTTGGCTTGTTTTATTTTTTCTGTAAATGACTTTGTTTCGGCGGGGGAAATTGATTTTTGAAAAAATCCATTTCTCCCGCCGAAACAAAGTCATTCCCCTATGACATACCAAAAATTATTCCTGACCACCCAGCCCGGCAGCCGCCGGTACACTTCCGTGTCGAGGCGTTTGATCAACACCTCATCGAGCAGGAAGGGCTGGTTGGCAAAACGTTTTTGTAAAAAGATATTGACCATGGCGTCTTCGTCGAACACTTCGAAATTCAGTTCGAACAGGCCCCAGTCGTTGACGATACTTTTCAGGTAAAACCGCATGCCCTCGTGTTTGAAATGCACCTCGTGGCCGTCGGCGCGGTTGTTTTCGATGATCTTCAACTCGTGGTTCATGCCCAGGTCGCGGTTGACGTACGTCCAGAAACTGATGGTATAATGCCCTTTGGGCAAATGGTCGCGCCACAGCCAGGTGGTATCCCGCATATTGCCGCTGAAAGCGCCCCTGCCCTGGAAAACATGCTCGGCGGCGGTAAGGGAATCGTACGAGAGGGTCGCGATGGGGGTTCCCGGCTGGGTGGCCTGCCAGATTCCCTGCGGGTAAAGCCGGCGGCTGAGCCGTTCCTGCTCCACGCTTCGGCAATGTTCCTGCACGTAGGCGCGGACGCTGTCGGGCTCCAGCGAGAATATTTTGATCTGCGGGTCGTCGTACACCGGTTGGGCCTTGTCGAGCAGGTGCCGGTAGCGCCGGCGCACGTCTTCCCAGTTAGGCGGATCCACCAGTACGGCGATAGGGCGCTGATCGGGCAATTCGTTCAGCATGGCGGGCGTTACGCCCGGTTCCAGCACGAACTGGGCCGAAGTAACCGTTTGGCTGCACGAAGTGCGGCTCATATTGACGCCCATATCGGGCTTGCCGGTGTGCAGGGCCGCCGTTTGGGTACGGATAAACTCGGCGAAATCGAATTCCCACCAGATATTTTCGGAACCCATGTGATAGTAGGGCAGCGACAGCAGCGCCTGGTAGGGCGAAAAATCCACCTTGTTCAGCCAATGGTCAGGCGTGGGGGCTGCCACGCCGCGTTTTTCCACGTTGTCCACCAGACCGATGGGCGTCAGTTTTTGAAACGTGCGGGCTTCGAGCAGCAGTATGAGCATGGGCGCCAGGGCAATGACCCAGCGGAACCAGGGCGTTTTGACGCCCCGGAAGCCCTTGAACCGTGTGCTCCAGTTCCAGAAAACATAAAATGCCAGGAAATTGACCACGTAGAAATAGGCCCAGGTGAATCGCCCCAGGCCGCGGAATTGGCGCAGCGGTCCGAAGTAATCGACCATCCACTCCAGACCTTTAATGGCAAAAGGAAATCCGCAGGCAAAGATCAGCAGCGTCATCGCGGCGAATAAAATGCCGTTCAGCCAGCGCCTGTGTACCCGGTGGTAAGCCGCCTCTTCCCAGGATGGCGGGAACAGTTTGTAGCGTTTGAACGCCGGCTTTTTGGTCAGCCAAAACAGCAGGCGTTTAAAAAAAAGTCCGATCAGCCAGAGGGTAAAGAAAAACACCACTGCGCCAGCATACGCTTTCGTTTCGCCGTTGACGCGCCGGATCTGTACCAAATTTTCGTCGATCCATTTATACAAGGGAAACGACTCGTAGGGCAGGAACACGCCTTCCCATTCGCCGATATAATAGGTAAAGCCGAAGGGGTTGGCCGGCCTGTCGGCGGCGTAATCGGCCCAGTGCACCCACACGTTGAGCAAGGCAAAGGGCAGCAACACCATCACCACCAGGTGGCTGAGCCGCACCCGCCAGTTGCGCAACGAAGGGTCGTGAATCAACTGCCAGGCCGTGTACAGCAACAGAAAAAGCGCACACAGGCCGAAATAGTAAAAATGCAGCTGCGCGGCAAACCAGACCAGGATTCCGATCAACAGGCTTTGATAACGCCGGCTGTACCGTTCCTCGTAATTACTAAGCAGCAATAACAACAGCGGAAACACCCAGGTATGCGACAGCGAAAAATGCCCGTCGAAACGGCTGTACTGCGGGCTCAGGAACAACATGCCCAGCGCCGCCAGGCCCGAATACCACACCGGCACGTGCAGCTTGCGGAACAATAAAAACAATACGGCGCAGCCGAGCAACAGGGAAATCACCTGGAAAACATTGATGACCCCGACAACCCGGCCTTCCAGACTTGATACGTGGCGGTTCCACCATTGCAGGGCCGCGCTGAAAATGGGTTGGTTGTCGGTGAACAACACATGTTCGCCGAAGGGATAATTCATGCCCTCGTAGTGGACATAGCCGGAGTCGCGGCTCACGTGCCAGATACTGGTCACGTAGTTTTTAAATCCGTCGGGCGAGCCGCCCAGCATGCGGTCGTTCGGCGATTGCAGCCAGTGGCCGTGTTTGAGCCAGATCAGTCCGAAACACACGGCCAACACCGCCAGCATACCCCAAAAGGTATGCGACCGCTTCGGCGAAGCGAGGTTGTGCAGCGTGTGTTCGAGTTGATGTAATTTGTCCAAGAAAGTTTGAAGTTTGAAGTTTGAAGTTTGGGGATTAACGGAAGAGTTGACGCAGGAACAGCCGGATGAAGTTCCAGCCTTCCGCGGCCAGTATTTTCCAGCTAACGGAACTGAACACCACGCCGGGGCGCAATTCCACCGGTACAGGATGAACAGGCGCCCGGCCGGCAGCCAGCATCAGGAATTCGAGGTCGAAAAGAAAGCGGTCTATTGTTGTTTCCAAAAAAACGGCTTTTCCGGCTTTGTCAAACGCTTTGAGGCCGCACTGCGAATCGTCGATGGGTTGGCGTAACACGTTGCGCAGCAGCCAGCGCAACATTTGCGACAGCCGCCGGCGAAAAGCGGGTACGTGCGCATAGTAGGCGGTATCGCGGTTGCCCGCGGCTATCCCGCCATGAACGTGCAATACCTCCACCACGCGGCGCATGCTGTCGATCGTATAGGGGAAGTCGATGTCGGTCACCAGGATCAGGTCCGCGTCGGCGGCTTGTACCCCCTGGCGCAAGGCATAACCTTTCCCGCGATTTTCCGGGTAACTCACCACCCGCGCGCCGGGTACCAGCGTTTTCAGGTGGCCGAAATTTTCTTCCGTTGCCTGCCGCAGCGAGCCGTCGTTCACCACGATCAGCCCCGTTTCGTCGATCAACCCGGCCAGTTTTTTTTGCAACTCGATGAACTTGGCTGCCAATACCTCTTCCCAACCCGGCTGCGGGTTGTAACAGGGTACGACGACCTGAAGATGAACGGGTGGACAGTGCAAAACGGTGGGCCTGATATTTAGTGCGCGCAAAAGTAGGAAAAGTACGCGTACCGGAAAGAGTTCTGTTGCGCTCCGGGGAAACCTTTACCAAACTTTGAAAGTTTGGCAAACGTACAGTGCCTATAATTTCACAAACCGCCCGCTCCGCCACTGCCCCTCCACCCGGCACCGCACGGAGTACAGACCCGAAGGCAAATTTTGCAACGATAAAACCAGCGGCGACTCGCCCGATCCCGTTTCCGAAAGCACGACCCGGCCATGAAGGTCAAACACTTGTACCTGTCCGGCAGCAGGCGTTTGCAGCCAATCGGTGGCGGGATTGGGGAACAAATTCAACGCCGCGTTGTCCGGCTCAGCCACCGTTACCGCCGGATGGATCACTTCATCTATCGTTTTTAAAAGGGAGTATTGTTCAAAGCCGGCGTCGAGTATATCTTGCCCCAGTTCCCAGATCATGATACCCGATACTTCGTCGAGCGCCAGTTGGGTTTTTGCCTGGATGGTTGGAATGCCGTTGTAATAACGGTCGCCGACCTGGTCGAGATAGGCATAATCGGGCGACAGTTTTACCATGTCGCCAAACTTGAATGACTTCACGGGGCTCACCCCGAAATCGTACCCGTAAAACGGAACACCCAGCGTCAGTTTATCCGCGGGCACGCCCTGATTTTTCCAGTATTGGATACATTGTTCCGCCCAGTCGTACGGCGAATGTTGTCCGGGATTGGAGGGGTCCCAGGGTCCCCGGAGGTCGTACACCATCATATTGATCCAGTCGAAAGCGGCCAGGGCGGCGTTGCTGATCTGCGGATACCGGTGCGAGCCGGGCAGCGCGGCGGTCATTTGCAGGTTGTGCGCGGCCAGCGCCGGCTTTAGTTCCAGCACAAAAGGGCTGTACAGACTGTTCACGTATTGCCATTCCAGGTCCACGTCCACGCCGTCGAGTTGATGCGTCAGGGCATATTGCACGATTTTCTGGATAAAAGCCGCGCGGTTGGCGGGTTGGAGCAGGGTATCCCATGCCGTTTTCCAGGCAGGGGTGAGGTAGCCGCCGGCCAGGGAAATAAACGCTTTGGCGCCTTGCAGATGAGCGGCATTTACCGCCGGGGTAATGGAAATGCCTTCCGTCGTCAGGTTTCCCTGCATGTCCGGGTTGGCAAAAGCAATGTTGACGTGGGTGCAACGCTGAAGTTGCATTTGGGGCAGGGCGCCAAAACGATAGGTGGGCAGGTATCCCACTACCTTAAAGCCGGACTGGGCGATGAGCAAATGGAAGGTTAAAAGAAGGAGCAGAGTAAAAGTTGGTCGCATGAAACCGGCAGTTATGAACAGGAAAAAAATGCTGCTGAATTGCGCGCTGAAAGTAGAGCGATTTACTCAAAAATGGGCGGGCAAATTGCAGTTTACTACCTTCCGGTTCCCCTTTGGCCGAATTCCGGCTGATACCGGAAGTCAATTATTAATTTTGAAAGGAATTTTAAACATGTCAGTTATGAAACAAAGCAGAAGAAAATTTTTCGGCCAGGCCGTCGCTCTCGGCTCCTTCATGGGCCTTGCGCCGGTACTTGCGCCCGCCCGTTCCTTTTCCGGCCTTGAGGCTGCCGAACCCATCGACCCGGCGTTGGTAAAAGAATTTGTAGGCGTAGCCCACCGCGATTTAAACCGCACGAAGGAAATCCTGGAGGCGCGCCCGCTGATCCTCAACGCCTCCTGGGACTGGGGCGACGGCGATTTTGAAACGGCGCTCGGCGCTGCCGGCCACGTGGGCAACCGCGAGATCGCGGGGTATCTGCTCGAAAAAGGCGCCCGCGCCGATATTTTCGTGCTCACCATGCTGGGCGAAACGGCACTGGTAAAATCCCTGCTCGAACGTTTCCCTGCGCTGCTCCATTCCCTCGGCCCGCATGGCTATACCCTGCTGCACCACGCCAAAAAAGGCGGCGAACCCGCCGCGGAACTGGCCGAATACCTGGGCAGCCAGGGATTGACGGAGACGTTTGTGAATATTTACAATAAGAAGAAATAGAATTGTTTGAATTTCGTAAGTATCGCTTTGGAATTCGTTAGCCGGGAGCAGGCGCGCACCCTTGTTTTTGGAACTGCCCGAACGCCAGTTCCCCATCGACGAAAACCACCCGAAAGTGGGCCTGCGCGCGGCCTCCGATTTTGCCAGTCAACTGAACATCCATGTCAACCACCTGAACCGGGCGGTGAAAGCCATCACCGACAAAACCACAACCCAAATCATCGGCGAACGCATTTTGCAGGAAGCGAAAATCATGCTGCGGCACAGCAACTGGAATGTGTCGGAAATTTCGGACGCGCTGGGTTTCGCGGAGGTGACGCATTTTAATAATTTTTTCAAAAAACACGTCGGACAAAGTCCGTTGAAATTCAGAAACACTTGATTTTCAGGTTTAAACGTTCAAATGATAAAATCACCAGCCCTACTGCTATACATCCTTATCGCTGCGATGTTTACTTTTTGTTCCTGCGACAACAGCCAGCCCCCTTCAGAACAAGACCAAATGGTGCGATTAGCTAAACTCGTCATTGATTCGACTCAGTTGGAACGTTACACGGCTGCCCTCAAAGAGGAAATTGAAGCCTCCGTGCGGCTGGAGCCGGGTGTGCTGACTTTATACGCAGTCGCTGAAAAAAACAACCCGACCCATATCACCATACTGGAAATATACGCAGACACGAACGCTTACAAGGCACATTTGCAGACACCGCATTTTATCAAATACAAGACCGGCACAAAGGAAATGGTCAAGTCGCTCGAACTTGTCGAAACCACGCCCCTGATTCCCGGCATGAAGATAAAATGAAGCAGAAACCGGCTGTGCGCTCAGCGATTCCAGGTTTGCAAGAGGTGACATCTTTTGAGGCATGAAAAAGGTGTCATCTCGGTGGGTTTTCCCGGCGGGTTTTCGAGATGTCGCCTGCTCGTGCCTCGCAGACGACACCTCGAAAACCGGGTTAATCTTGTGCGCTGGAATTTATGGAGCCGCGGAATGCACCGTTTATTCCACAATCAACGTGCGCCGTTGGACGGTATACGCGGAAAAATAACCCAGGCAGGCGCCTTCAAAATTATTGTTGGGATTGGCCGGCACGCTCGCGTTGGGGCCATTGCCATTAGATGCATCCAGTGCCACGAAGTATTTATAGGTGGCGCGATCAATATTCCGCATTTCAACCGTGACGCTATCGCCGATGTTTGTTTTTAAATCGGGCGCCAGGAGCAGGTTGCTGACCTGAGCCCCGTCATTGTTTCTGTCATCCATAACAAAAATATAAGGCTGGCGCTTTCCATTATTGCTTTGAACGAATTGATAGTTGTTTCCAGGCCCGGCAGGGTCTCTGAATAAGGGCATGAGTACCAGCGTGTTCTCTTCGCCAAATGGCAGGTTGATTACGCTCAAATTATCGAAGGGCACTTTATGAGGCATGGTTGATTGTGCTTTAAACAGGTCTCCGTTGATCCAAACCTGTAGCGTGTAGGTGCTGCCATAAACTCCGGGTTTCGCTTCCGGGGTTTCGTACCATCCCGGCGATTTTTCAACCAGGGTATCCGTTTGTCCGGCGTCATCCGAAATGACGACGAGGGCCCCGCGAACTGCCGGAAAATCATTGGGTTGATCGAAATTCACCGATTGCGTAATACGGACTGTAAATGGGCTGGATTCATCTGTTATACAACCTTCAATGACGTATTGGGTCGGGGCGCTGCTCAGATCCAGGTCAATGACTTCTTCCTTGTTGCAGGAGAAAAAGAACAAAGCAGGCGCGATATAATAGAAAATGTATTTAGAGAGCAATTTCATGATGTGGACAGATTTGAAAAAGTGAATTAGAATTTGAAATTCCAGGACACGCTGGGTATGATACCAAACAGCGCC
>CALEYM010000782.1 GCA_937926185.1 uncultured Bacteroidota bacterium
CCCCCCAAAACAGGGGTGTCCTAGCCTTCTCATCCTTACCTTTTTAATACGCTTCATCCTTCCCATGACTTGTTCATGGACGCTTAATCTTGCATCCGGGATTTTTTTTGATTCCGTTTCAATTTTTGCAGGAATTGCAGGAAACGCCCCATATCCGGACTAATACTGCCAAATTCGTATTTTCCTCCCTATTCCCATCCTCCCACGTTCTCATGACGAGTCGGTCAGGCATGTAGCCTGCGGCCGCTTTCATCTGTTCAGCCAAATGTGCCGGCGCCGACAAAAAGGGCAGGTCAGCATATTAAATTAACTAACCATCATTAATCAAATTCTCGCAGCATGAGTAATTTCATTCCTTCTACAAACCTTCGCTGTTGCCTGCTGATGTGTTGCCTGCTGACGATCGGCATTGCCCGCGCGAACGCAGCGTCGGAAACATTCGCGACCGGCGCTTTTATCATCAACATGGGGATAACTCCCCAGACGGTCAACAACGGGCTCAAGCCTTACGGCTTGGTTTACGAACTGGTAAACACCCACAATGTCCCTGTGCGATGGGTGATCAATTCGGCCAAAGCCAAAGATGGCATCGACTTTTCCCACAACGGGATCGATTACAAAGGCAGCGCTTTTATTGTTCCCGTTGAATATCGCACTGCTGCCGTAAATGCAACGATCACTACCTGGACCGGCATGGGGGTGGTAGGCGCCACCACTGTGTCATCCATCACGGTGGAAGTATACACGACTCTCACCGCCGCGCCGAACTGGACGCTTGACAAACAAAACGGCGCGATTGCTCAGGATTGGCTTGAAGCCGCGGGTATCCCTTCTGCGGCTTATGGCGGAACAGATGAAGATGATTGGAAAGACCCCGTAGATCTTGACTGTTGCGACGATATCTTCGTTATGCCGCACGCTGATCCTGAATGGGACTCACATGGGAATCTGTTGACCTGGAACCTCGATTGCAAAGGCGCTATCTGGGCCGGATGCCATGCAGTGAGCGCCCTGGAACTACTGGTTAATCCGGGCAACCTCTCGCAACAATTAAATTTCCTGTCCAATAAAACCGGGACTGCCGCCGGCGTAGACGGAGATGGGTATGCTAACCCGGACAATTCCCTGATCAAATGGACAGACCATGACGATGGTACAAAGCCTTTCTCCAACCAGTATCCGACCGACCCGTATATGCAATTTATGGGCGATACGGACGATGCTCAGGATGGCGGTTCAGAACAAATTTATCTGCCCGTGTTAAACGGTAGCTGGCGAGCCACTACAAAAATAGGCGTATGGGATCCTACACACCCCGATGTTCCGGGCGAATCGCCGGGTTTGGCGGCAGCAGTGGCCTACGGACCCGCGTTCGGCGATGCCAGCCGCGGACAAATTATGTATGAAGGCGGTCACGATATTTTTGACGCAACTGCCGCGGACAACATCGCGGCTGTACGGATTTTTTTTAACTTCAGTCTGTTGGCTGCAAAGGATAAAGGCCTGAGCGTGAGTGTAAGCGGTTTGCCCGTAACCAATAAGATGTGCAGCAATGTTGTCTATGCGTTAATGGCAAACGTAACACAGGCGATTGATGCTTCTCCTTATACTTATGCCTGGACGAGTTCCTGCGGTGGCACCTTTTCTCATCCCAGCGCCGCCAGCACAAACTTTACCCCCGAAAATGAAGCCTGTAATACGAATTGCGTGATTACCTGTGAAGTAACCGACGATTGTGGCCGGACGGCTTTTTTCTCCCAAGCCGTGACCATAAACGAACTGACAGCCGGCGCCATCGGTTCGGATCAATTGATCTGCGCTGGCACAGCCCCGGCTATGTTGACCGAAACTATGGCCCCTTCCACTACCTGCAATATTTCTTACCAGTGGCAACAAAGCACGACGAATTGCTCCAGCGGATTTTCGAATATCGGCGGCGCCATAAACGCGACGTATACTCCCGGCATATTGACTCAAACGACATATTTCCGGCGGATTGTGACCGTCCAGAACAATGGCGGGTTGTGCTCGATGACCAGCAATTGTGTGACGATTATGGTACAGTCATGCTGCGAATTTTCCGCGACCTGCCCGGGCAATACCAATCTGGGCACTTACAATTGCAATACGCTGAGTTCTATCCCGGCTATGCCGACGACGCTGGCTCACATTCAGGCAGCTCCCTACAACATCGTACTGGGAACCAACCCTTGCGGCCAGATCAAATTCACGGTTTCCGATAATGCTACGCCGAATATCTGTTCTCCTGCAAATCAGACGATTACCAGAACCATCGTCGTATGGGACGACCTGTCGCCGTTCAACGGCATAAAAGATGTGGGTGAATCATCGCAAACCTGCACTTATACCTATGTTATTGAACCGGATAAAACAAAACCCGGTTTCACGTTTTGCCCTCCCGGCGGGCCCCTGGGCTGCAATCCGACTATACCCGGACCGGGCACGGCCATAGCAACGGACAACTGCGGCGGTACGCCCAGTATCATCCCAACAGTCGAGGCGCCGGTAAATACGGGTGGTTGTAACTGGTCAAGAACGACCATTTACACGGCAACAGACGGCTGCGGCAATGCTGAAACCTGCGAGCAGGTATTCACCTATACATTGGATGCACAAAACCCGCAGTTCACGACCTGCCCGACGGCAGCGATCGACCTGGGCTGCAACCC
>CALEYM010000783.1 GCA_937926185.1 uncultured Bacteroidota bacterium
AGTTTCGAGCGTAGCGAGAAACCTGATGGATGGTTATCTCACGGTTTGCTGTCATGTCGAGCGAAGCGAGACATCTGAAATATGAACGCAATTTGCGTTCATCACTCCATCATCCCCAACACCTCATCAACAATCGCCTCCACCAAGCCCGGCACATCTTCTTTTTTCCCCTTCACGTTGAACGCCTCGCCCGCCGGCGTTCTTCCTTTAAACAGCCGCCCCCGCACTTCCACCTCGTCGTCGCTAATGCGGTACAGTCCTTTCATCGAATACGCCGCTTCATACCCGGAAACATCCACGTAAATGAAATTGGCATCGCCCAATGCCGTTCGGTCTATGAGGTAGTCTTTCAGCGCGTTGGTCAGCCCCAGCCCATCGTCGAAGCGCTCTTCATCCAGAAAAACATTCCGGATAAACACCGGTTTTTCGGATGCTATGGGAATGTGTACTGAACTGTCGGAGATACCAATGGCAAAACTCCTGCCGAGCGGACCGACCGGAACGGGCGTCTGGATACCGCCGATGCCTTTGGCTAATTCGGGCACCCGATCAGTGGCATAGCGGAAGAGTTTCATCACGTCCACATGGCCAAATTTGTCAGGTACCTCCCCTTTGATGCCCTCCAGCAGGCTGTACGTCAGCAAGCCCTGGCCGAATTGCCCGGCCTCGTAGCTGACCTTGTCGGCCGCCGAGCCGGTGAGCACGAACATGCCCGTGCGGTCTTTCAGTTGCTCCAGCGCACGGATTTGGGAAGAATTGAGGCCTCTGGACAACACGGCCAGGCTTTCCACCACTTTGCCCGAATTGCAGGCGTCGAGGATGAGCACCTGTTTGAGCGCGGGGATGTCGTTGATCCAACGGATGAGCTCGGTGTTGGAAACGGTTCTGCTCTTGCCTTCTATTTCGACTTCGAAACTGCTCATGTCCTGCGTGAGGTAGTAAAACTCGTCGCCCCTGGCGATGCCATGGCCGGAGAAGTACACCAACAGTAAGTCGGCTGCCCTGGCGTCTTTTTTGATGGCTTCAAAGGCCTGTCTGATGTTGGCTTTGGTGGGGGCGGGGTACGCGCTGCTGTCGGTAGTTAATATGTGTGAAATGACTTTCCCCGGCGTATCGTGTAACAATTGCCGGCCGATCTGCTGAAAAGCATTGGCCATATCCAGGGCGTCTTTCCCGGCAAATTTCAGGTCGAGTTTTGTGCCCGCATAATTGGCGGTACCCACCGACAGGATAAACACATTGGGCGCTCCATCCAGGCGGGCGGGGGCGGCGCCACGGTCCTGATTGTTGCCTTTTGCACCGGCAAATACCGGCCGGTACGTAATGCTGTACGGCGCGCTTTTCAGCCAGGCGGCTGCGTTGTAGGCGCGTACGGACACGTCGTTCAGGCTGTCGGCCAGGAAGTAACGGGCGTATTGCAGCAGGTCGATGGTCATGGTGGTGTCGCGCATTTTTTCAAAACCTTTTGGCGGGTTCGCTTCTTCGATGACTTCCTTGCCATTGACGAATACGCTCACCTTGCCCACGCCGCCGTTGCGGGGGCTGAGACGGATATGCAGTTTGTTTTGCAGGGTATCGAGTTGGAGGCGAACTGCGGGATACAATGCCACCGAGTCGAAGCCCTCCACTTCGCGCAGGGGCTCGTCGGAGAAGCCCAGCACCTTGGACAGCAGGCCGGGCTCGTAATAGCGCTCCTTGAGTTGGTCCAGTTCGATCACTTCGAGACCGACGACGAAGTACATAAGCCGCATGGCGCCGGGGGAGGCGTCGAAGAGGCCGTTGGGGGTGGTGACGACCCAGTCGGTGGAGTCGAGTACGACGAGGGTAGCCAGTTCCCGGCCGCTCAGGTTCCATAATTTTGCAGTGCCGTCCGAACTGCCCGTCAGCACCGTTTTGCCGTCGGGCGAAAACCCTACAGCCGCTACATGGCCATTATGCCCCACGAAGGTTTGAATATCGTTGTCGGCCGTGTCCCGCAGCGTCACCTTATAGCTGAAAAAGTCGGACACTAATTTTGTTTTCCTGTCGGGTGAATTGGCCAAAAAGCTAACTAATCTTCCGGGGCTTACTTGCCCTGCAAAAGGGCGGACATCTCTTTCCGTCAGTGCCCAGGATAATGGCAAAGGGGCTCCTTCGCTGTGTGTCAATACAGACAGGCCGTCGGGTGAAAAGGCTGCGTCAGCAATCTTATGGGTATGTCCTGCGAAAAATTGTATTTCCTGGCCCGCGCGGCTCCATAGTTTGGTTGCGCCGTCTTCGCTGCCGGTGAGGATGTATTTACCGCCCTTGGGATCGCCGGGGCCGGCGGGTGAAAAGGCCGCGGTAGTAATCCAATCCGTATGGGCGTTGACTACTTGCAAGGGTTCTCCGGTTTCCGTGTCCCATAGTTTTGCCGTCCCATCCCGGTGTCCTGTCAGAATGGTCTTGCCATCGGGTGAAAAAGCGGCGGTCAGCAAGCTCTCGACAGGGTCTGCAAAACGTTGCTTTTCGTTGCCTGCCAGGTCCCAAAGTTTGACGCCGTGCTTGCTGCCGGTGAGCAATGTTTGGCCGTCGGGTGAAAACGCGACGGCATTGATCTCTCCACGCTCTGTAAAAGTTTTAATTTTATTGCCCGACAAGTCCCACAGCGTAGCCGCTCCGCTCCTGCCTTCTAAATCTCCGCTGCCAATCAGCAGGGTGCGGCCATTGGGCGAAAAGGTTACAGCGCGGACAGAGGTGCCGCCGCCGGATTGGATGTTAATCGTCCGTAAAGTTTTACCGTTCAAATCCCATAGATTGGCTGTGCCATCGGTGCCACCCGTCATAATGGTTTTGCCGTCGGGGGAGAAGGCAACTGCTTCGACCCAGTGGTTGTGCCCTATGAAGGACTGCCGTTCCTGGCCGCTAATATCCCACAGCCTTGCCGTGTGGTCCATGCTACCGGTCAGCAGGGTCTTGCCGTCGGGTGAAAAGGCAACGGCCATGACACCCGCCTTTGCAGCGAAAGTCTGAATTAACCTGCCTTTTAAATCCCACAGCTTGGCCGTACCGTCTCGCCCGGCCGTGAGGATCAGTTGGCCGTCGGGGGAAAACCCTGCCGAGGCAATTCCGAACGTGTGTCCTAACGGAATCACTAACCTGGGTGTTTGCCCTTCCAGCAAAGCCGCGGCAAGCGAAAACAGGGTACTAAAAAAAAGCGTTTTTTTCATGGGTTGTATTTTGATATCAATTACTCCGGCCTCCCTGGTACCTTCTCCACTATCGCGTCCGCTAATTCGTATCCGGAGCAGGAGGAACAGGATAGTGTGTTTTCTCATGGCCGGAGGTTTTAGGGCTGAAAGATAGGTATTTTTCTTACGCCCAAAAGCCGCCCCGTGCATTAGCAGAGCGGCCTGTTTATTGATACAGGTGGCGGGGAGAGGTTATCAGCAGCGGTGAAAAAATCGATGAGATGAACAATTTTCGCCGAAAAACCCAGTACCTTTGAATTAAAAATATCCATGACGATCAGGCAGCAGTTGACTTTAGAAATTGAGAAGGCCAGCCCGGAGATACTTGTCCAGGTTCTTGAATTCCTTAAATTTTTAAAACAA
>CALEYM010000784.1 GCA_937926185.1 uncultured Bacteroidota bacterium
TTGCGGGACTCCGTAGATGCGCTGAACAGGAAACTGGACGATTTCAAACGGCAAACCGCCCGAGAGGCCCATATTCTAAGCGAACTCAACGCCCTGGACGCCAATATTGAAGGTTTCGGCATCAGTTCCATGTGGCTGCCCGGCGGCCTTGCCGACAGCAGTATTACCGCGGTGATCCGCTGCAAACAAGCCCTGCCCGCCGAACGGCAGCTACAAGTGCAACGATTCCTGGAAACCCGGCTCGACAGTGCGCGGGTTGCGATCAGTTATGTCATCCGGAGCAACAGGTAACTACAATTCCAACCCTATCATAAACTGCAACGAACCTTTATCCTTCAGCGCCACGCCCTGCTGAAAACGCGGCACAAAACGTTCCCGCAGGTCAATCTCCATCAGTACCAATTCCCGGGGGCGCTTATCGCGGTACACCTCTTTGGCTTTGGTAAATTTCAGGCCGGTCAATTGTCCAATAAGAGCGACCTTCACCTGATAGGTTTTTTGATCACCCAATTCGGCGAAAGGGCCGCCTGCCGTCGCGACTCGCCGCGGCGCTGCCGGCCAGCTGACCAGCTGGCTTTCCCGCAACAAATGTTCCTGGCTCATCAGAAAACCGACCCGGCACAACACGTTTTGCGGGTTGTGGTAATATACCACTTTCCAAAATAGCCGGGGAATTTGCAGCGTGGCATCTCGCTCTGGTTGCGGCAGGTACACCGGATCATCCGGCGCCAGTACGGGGCCGGTGTGCACGCTCAGCCGGGAATGTCCGCCTTTGGCGGCTTCAGCGCCGATATAGGCTTCCAGCACCCGCCAGGCCGCGCAGTTCAGACGGCGCATTTGCGGGGCGGCATTGGAATAATAAAACGTGCTGTTAGCTCTTTTTATCGCCTCCGGCTCATCGGCGCCCCACTCCATGGCATCGGCGGGCGTCAGGTGGCCGCGCTGCAGTAACTTGTTGGATGCCTGGTACCAGGGTTGTGTCACAACCGCTTCCCGCGTAATTTCCGGTTCGATTTTCCAATGGGATTGCAGGTTTTTCCGGCGAATACCCTGATGCCGGGCAGCGTCCAGGTTGGCGCTGCTGAACCAGGCCAGCCTGCGCGATGCCGACAGGGCGACACTATAGCCGGTGTGATTCAGCAAATATGGTTGTTCCGCGCCGGTAGAAACCGTATCGTGCTTCAATTTGGCTGATAATTTGGGCGACGCTACAAGTTCGCCCAGAAAATGTTCATCGTATCCCATTTTATGGTTGTTTTAACGGATGAAACGCCTCCATACCCGCCACAGGCCGCCCGGATTGGAGACTGTCAATTTGTTAGCAAAATGGAGATCGCTTCGGTCGGGTAAAGGTAGGGCAAAAATTGTTCCGGGGCGGTGGGAATATCGAACACGGGAATACTGCATGGTGTGTGCCCTTGCCTGTGCGATTGGCAAATCTGATATCGCGGAGCAGCGTGCGGGGGGGCCGGCGGGGTCGATGCCGAGATGGCGCAGCAGGTCGAGAAAGAGGTTTTCGCCGGGCAGCAGGTCGGGCCCGATGAGCAGGACGCATTGCTGGGCGAGGCAATTATTTGGCCCCCCTTAAAATATTTTATGTTCCGGGCCTCGCGAATAATCCGGCAATTTTCCCGTACTTTTGAAAAAAAATTTAAGCGCAAATGGATACGACTCTTGCACTATCGGAATACGAAATCGAACGCGGAAAGCCTATGCCAAGTAAAAATCACGCTATCGTCCAACGAAACCTCGTATTTAGCCTGCACCTTAAATACGGGGAACGATACAGCGTTCTGCCCGAAATTAATCTCGATCTCCCTGTGCAGGAACGTGTGCCCGACCTGGCCATTTACCGTTCGGTCGAGTTCACGCCCGGCGCCGATGAAGTGCGTATGGCGGAAATTCCGCTCTGTGTTATCGAAATTCTCTCGCCCCAGCAAAGCATTACCGATTTGATGATCAAACGCGGTGAGTATTTCGCCGCCGGGGTGCAGTCCTACTGGCTGGTGTTGCCCGACCTGCTTTCCATTTATGTGTTCTATTCGCCTGAAGATTATGATGTATTCGCCAAGCGGGAAGTACTAAAGGATAAAAAACTGGAGATTGAATTGGGGTTGGGGGAGGTGTTTAAGTGAGCGAAAGTAGCAAAGGTTCGCTTTTC
>CALEYM010000785.1 GCA_937926185.1 uncultured Bacteroidota bacterium
ATGGATTGCACGGGCATTAATAACCACGACAGCGAGATAGAAGGTAATACCAGTGAGCGGCAGGTATCGCATGCGGCTCAGCGCCACAGCCAGCGGCCGGAGGAAGGGCACGGGCGACAGGTAGGCAACCACCAGAGAAAATACGATGGAGATCAACGTGGCTTGAAGGCACAGCCCCAACGAACTGGCGATATGCACCATCAAACCCTCGTTGAACAAATCGCGCAGACCCTCCATTACCTTGCCCGGCGGCGGAAACAGGTGTTTTTCCCCCGAAGAAGCCATGAACCAGTACATCAAAATGCCGGCAATCCAGATCGTCAGGATGGAAAGCCTTTGTTCCAGTTTCAGCACCTCGAAGGGGCGCAGCCATTTTTTTAATGTTTCCATACCGTTGTTTAGCGAAACCGGGTATACAGTTGGGCGCATGGGGTCGAAAGTCATCATGAAAACCATAGCATTATTTTTCGTTTGTCGTGCAGACTTTCCAAGTTTTTAAAACTTGGAAAGTCTGAATCGCGACGAACTCAAAATAATATTTTTCGCTCGCTATGCATTACTTTTTTAGAACGATAACTACCCGCCGGTTTCGCGCTTTCCCGGCCGCGGTGCCGTTATCGGCCACGGGCTCGTCTTGTCCCTTGCCGTCCACTTTCTGAAAGCGGTTGCCGGGGATACCCTTTTGCATGAGGTAGGTTTTTACGGCTTCGGCGCGGGCGATGGAGAGGGTGTAGTTGTCTTCGCGGTTGCCGACGTTGTCGGTGTGGCCGGTGAGTTCCAGCTTGGCGTCTTCGGCCTGCACCACGAGGTTGTAAATTTGGTTGAGCACGTCGCCGGCCTCGGGGCGGACGGTAGCCCGCCCGGTGTTGAAGTTGATCAGCCATTCGCCGGAGGCGAGCACTTTGGTAGCCTGTTGGGTATAATCGGTCGTATAGGCCGTACCCGTTTCAATGCCGGTAACGCCTTTCAGGAAGGACAGGTTCACGGCTTCTTCATAAGGAATGATGCGTTTTACGTTCTGGTTGAATCCCGCCGGATTGAGTTCTTTCAGATAATAAGATACCTGGTCGTACACGGCTTTGTAGCGGTTGATACCGTCGGTCAGGCCGTAGTATTGGTTGGCGTCGGCCAGGTTGAATACCCGCGAGCCGCCCATGTTGTAGGTGATGCCGTTCTTTTCGCCTTTCTGGCCCTGGAACATATTGTACCAGTAATCGGCATTCTCCAGTTGATAGGTGTTGGCCACGCACTCGGCGGCTTTCCGGCGCCAGGAATCGTATTGTTTCATCTGGTTGGAAGCCTGGTAAGCCGATTTCAGGATATTGCTCACCGTTGAGCTGTTGGCTTGCGCCCATTCTTTTACGGCGATGATGGTGGTAGCCATCTGATTGTTGAATTCTTTGGTGGACACGATATCTGTAAAACCGCTGAGCGCGTCGAACACCATTTTATCGCCGGGAGTCCAGGTGGCGCAGCCGTCCACTTTTTTGTCGATGGTTTTACCGCTGAGTTTGCCGTTTACCACTTCCTTGAGCTGGACCGTCCAGCCTTCTTTTTGCGATTTGATCAGTTCTTTGGCCGACTCTATGTAGTCGTCGTTGGCGGAGGGGTAAAAGTTGACCGCTTCGGCGTCGTAGGTAGCCGGGTCGGGGTTCACTTTGAGGCCGTTGGCAAAGGCATAGTTTACCGCCGTCACCCAGTCGCCGTCGCCCATCACAGTCGAGATCAGGGCGCCCTTCATAGTGGAAGGCTCCAGTTTCCACTTGGGCGGGCCGATCAGTTTGTCTTCGCCGTAGCTGAGGCCCACGCAGCCTACTACCTGAAGGTTGTATTTGCCGGGGCCGTATTTGTCGTTGAGGGCTTGCTGGGTAGAGCTGATGTAGTAAGGAGCGCCGTCGCCCATGATCATGACCGCGAACACGCCGTTTTTTGGATTCGGGTTTCCGTTATCAAGTTCATCCACAAACTTCACCTGGAGGTTGCGCAGTTCGGAGAGCCAGTCCTGGCGAATGATTTCAAGATTTACGCCGTTTTGTTCCATGAGGGAACCGGCAGTAGTGCGCGGGCCGCCGTTGGAGACAATAATGCCGGATTGGGCATTCCAGGCATAAGCGCCGATTCGGGCAAGGGGCCGGGAAGCTGCTTTGGAGGAAGCTTGCGCCGAGGGGAGCGGAATTTCGGCGCTGGTAGTCACATTGTTAACATCCCGGTCGGAGACTTCAATGCCTTCCAGTTTTTTGGATTCGCCGATTTTGATGCCCGGGCCGAAATAGTATAGGGCGCCGGCAATACCGCCGACAATGAGTAAAGTGATCAGTATTCGGGAAAAGGTGGTTAAGCGTGCCATAGCCAGCTGTTTGAATTTAAGAGCGTTTAAAGATGTTTATGGAGAAAACCGGCGGACTTTTTGCCGGTTCACTCCATAAAACGTAGAAGAAGGTCTTTAACTCCCCAAAAGTAGCGAACATTCGACAAATCGCTCAAAAATTCAGATTGGCACGTATTTTTAATACTTTAACGCTTTTTAACGCTTTGGCGGCGGCGCACCCGCAAATTTCTTATCCTTGCCGGTTAAATTTC
>CALEYM010000786.1 GCA_937926185.1 uncultured Bacteroidota bacterium
AATATTTGAAAGAAACGATTTATACATTTCACCCCCGCATGAAGTTTGATCAGAAGCAAACTCACCACTAACTCATCACTCATCACTTTAATGTCATACTGGCTGGTAAAATCCGAACCCGATACGTACAGTTTCGATCAATTAAGGGCCGACAAACGCACCCGCTGGGACGGTGTGCGCAACTACCAGGCCCGCAACAACCTGCGCGCCATGAAAACCGGCGACCTGTGCCTGTTCTACCACAGCAATATCGGCCTGGAAGTGGTGGGCATCGCCCGCGTGGCGCGCGAATACTATCCCGACCCCACCGCGGAAAAGGGCGACTGGTCGGCCGTTGATCTCGAGCCGGTTAAACCGCTGATCCGCCCGGTACCGCTGGCGGAAATCAAGGCACACCCTGCCCTGCAACAGTTCGGCCTGGTGCGAAACGGACGTTTGTCGGTAATGCCGGCCACTTTCGACGAATTTTCCACCCTGCTCGCCCTCGGACAGACCCAACTTTGAGCCCGGGCCGTTACTGACACCTTCGTATCCCGCCAATTCCACCCCTCTAAACCCTCTAAACCTTCTAAACCCTCTAAACCCTCTAAACCCTCTAAACCCTCTAAACCTCATACCCCCCCATAAACCTCTTCTAAACCCTTCGCATCATGGTCATCATCAACAGCAACCGCAGCGGTGGGTGGGGCTGCCTGATTTTCGGCATCCTCTTCCTCGTGGCGATGTATTATATTTTAAAAGGTGTTTTTTACGTACTGTGGTGGGCAGCGCCGGCCCTGTTCGTGCTGGCCCTCGTTATCAACTGGCGCGCCGTGGCCGACACCGGCAAAGAGTTTCTGGCTTTGCTGGAGCGCAACCCGCTGGCGGGGCTGCTCGTTGGGGCGCTGGCGGTGGTAGGGTTTCCTATACTGGCGCTCTACCTCTTCCTGCGCGCCCTGGGCTACAAACGTATGCAACAATTTAACCAAACCATGCGCGACGCCCGCGAGGCGCCGGAAGATGAATTCGTGGAATTTGAAGAACTGGAAAGCCGGCCCAAGAACGCGCCGCCGCCGCAAGAACCCCTGAAACAACCGCCTGCCCCGGAAAAGGAAGCGCCAAAACCCGAAAACCCGTACGACCAGATGTTTAAGTAAACGACGTTTTCTTTTAAAATAGGTTTGGTGAATTAATTGGCTTGCCATACCTTTGCAGCCCATTTTCAAAACGTAGTGGCGATGGACCCGTTTTTGCCGTATTCCATACCCATTCAGGGGTTAAAAATTGGAATACACCGGTTTAAATACACACTGGACAGCGCGTTCTTTCGCCATTTTGAAGGTTCTCCGATTGCGGAAGGATGTATGGAGGCGGAATTGCAGCTCGACAAGCGTTCGGACATGCTGTTGCTCGATTTTCATATAAAGGGCTACGTCAATGCCGAATGTGACCGTTGTACGGCGCCGATTCATTTACCGCTTGAAGATGAGCGGCAACTGGTGGTGAAGTATGGCGATGCGGAAGGGGAAGAAGATGATGAGGTCGTGTTTATTTCGCGGGAAGCGCCGGAATTTAACGTGGCCCCTTACCTGTACGAGTTTGCCGTGCTGGCTATGCCCATCACCAACACATACGACTGTGCCGGTGAGCCCAACCCGCCCTGCAACTTCGACGTTTTGAAATACCTGGAAAATAGCGCCGGCGAGAGCAAATCCAACCCCGTTTGGGATGCGCTCAAAGGCCTGAAATAAACTAAAGGTACCGGATCATCAGGCCGATAAGCCGCCTTCCTTTACCTTCATCGCATTAACGCACAACTTGACCATACGTCATGCCGAATCCTAAATGGCGGCACTCCAAGCGCCGCAAGCGCGCCCGCCGCACACACTACACTACGGACGTTCCGCAAATCGCAACCTGCCCGACCACCGGCGAGCAACACCTGTTTCACCATGCCTACATGGTAGACGGCGATCTGTACTACCGCGGCCAGGTTCTGGTACCGGGCAAAGTTTCCGCGGAAGAAGTCAGTTAGATCTTTTTCTGCCGCGATTTTTCAGGAGGCTCCAGTCCCGACCGCCAGGTCGGGATGCGTTGGGGCTTTTTCTATTTCTTGTGAAAGGAGAATACTATGAAAAAAATAGTTAATACGGCCAACGCCCCGCAGCCTATCGGCCCTTATAACCAGTCCGTGGCATTTAACGGTATGCTGTTTGTCTCGGGCCAAATCGCCATCGACCCGACGACGGGCGACCTGGTGCTGGACAGCATCGAAGCCGAAACGCACCGCGTGCTGCAAAACCTGCGCGCCATCCTCGAAGCGGCCGGCTCCAGCCTGGAAAAAGTGCTGAAAGCCACGGTGTTCGTGAAAGACATGAACCAGTTCGGGCGTATCAATGCGGTGTACGGCGAATATTTCAAACCCGAATTCGCCCCGGCCCGCGAAACGGTACAAGTGTCCGAACTGCCCAAATTCGTCAATATCGAAATCTCCGTTATCGCCATCATTGAGTGATTGAGTGATTGAGTGATTTATCACCATCGCGGGGACTGTTTAAAATACAGTGTTTATTTCCTCAATTTTATTTTTAAAACACTGAAAATCAAATTATTGTGTACTTTAAATTTTGGTTTTGACACACTTTCCTGAACATTCCCCCATCGGGTAAATGGCGATTCGATGCGACCCTAATACCCTCTAAACTCTAAACCCTTGCGGTGCGACATAAAGTTTTAATGGATTTTTGCGACATTAAGATTTAAAATAA
>CALEYM010000787.1 GCA_937926185.1 uncultured Bacteroidota bacterium
GTTCCACGGAAGGATCGACGGCGACAAATGCCGCGCGTACAGCCGTTTGTTGTTTCAACCGGCGGAAGTGGACGCCTTTTTCCTGTGCGGCCCCGAAACGATGACCTTCGAGGTAAAATCCACCCTGGAAACGCTGGGGGTCGATCCGAAAAAAATACACTACGAATTGTTCGCCACTGCCGGTATCCCGCAAGGGCAGGTTGCCCGCACCGCCGTTTCGCATCAAAATACCTTCGACGCGTCCGTCACCGTGATACAGGATGGCCAGCAGTTCGATTTTAACCTGCTTTCCGACGGGAGCACGCTCCTGGATGCTGCCATGCGCGCCGGCGCCGACCTTCCGTTTTCCTGCAAGGGCGGCGTATGCAGTACCTGCAAGGCACGGGTGCTGGAAGGCGAAGTGACCATGGAACTTTGTTACGGCCTGGAACCGGAGGAGGTAGCCGCTGGCTATGTGCTCACCTGCCAGTCGCATCCCAAGAGTAAAAAAGTGGTGGTGAGCTTCGATGTGTGATGCTGGTTTAGAAGGGTTTATGAGGTTTAGAAGGGTTTAGAAGGGTTTAGAAGGGTTTAGCATTAGATGTTTGGCAATCGGGGATTGAACGTTATCAGAAGGTGGTGCAGTTTGACTATCTTTGCGTAGTTTAAAGACCGCCGAATACCGATACCGCCATGAACCCGCTGTTATTGCTGCTGGCCGTTTTGCCCGGTTTGATCGTCAGTTATGCCATCTTCCGGATCGATAAGTACGAACGCGAACCGCTTGTACCGCTGATGCTGTGTTTTGTTTTCGGCGCCGCGGCTACCGTTCCGGCTGTTTCGGCGGAGCGTTGGGTGGTTTCCGGTATGCCGGCGCCGCCTTACGACATGGCGCAAACAGTTGTTTTGTCATTCATCGCGCTTTCGTTCATTGAAGAAGGGGCGAAGTTCATTTTGTTACTCCTACTGGCGTTCCCCTATAAATTTTTCAACGAACCGCTCGACGGCATCGTGTATGCCGTGCTGATCGCGATGGGATTTGCCACCTGGGAGAACGTGGCATACGGCGACCGTTTTGGCATGCATACCGTGCTGGTGCGTTCCCTGACTGCCGTTCCAGCTCATCTTACTTTTGCTATCGTGCAGGGATATTTTACAGGTCTGGCTAAATTCGACCCACCCCGGCGGCGCTTGCTGCTGGCATTTGGCCTCGGTTTGGCAATCCTGCTGCACGGTCTCTATGACTTGCTGATCCTGCAAAACTGGTCGAAATGGCTGGTGGTGTTGGGCACTGTGGCCCTGTATCTGTGTCTCTTTTTTTGCGGCAACCTGATCCGGTATCATCTGGAACATTCCCCCTTCCGGAACAATCTGTAATCCGCAATCCGTAATCCGCAATCCACCATTATCTTAGCCCCATGTTTACGATCATCAACCAGGAAAAGTGGAACCGGCGTTCCGCCTTCGAGTTTTTCAAAAACTACGATGACCCGTTTTTTAATATTACCGGGCCCGTTGATATTACCGAGGGATACCGGCGCTGCAAATCGGAAGGCAGTTCTTTTTTTCTGAACAGCCTGTTCTATGCTACGAAGGCAGCCAACGAGATCGACGTTTTCCGCTACCGCTTGCTTGGGGAACAGCTGGTGAGTTACGATACGATCCATTGTGGTTCCACCGTGTTGATGCCAGATAATTCCTTCCGGTACTGTTATTTCGATTTTCTGCCCGACCGGGTTGCTTTTATCCGGGAGGCACAAACCGTCATTGATCGCGAGCGGGAAAAGCCAGGGCTGGATCCGAGACACGACGCCCAGGACCTGCTTCATTTTTCTGTGATCCCCTGGGTTTCATTTACCAGTTTCAAACACGCGCGGCGCCGGGTACCGGGCGATAGCATCCCCAAAATCATGTTTGGCAAGTTTTACGCGCAGGGCGAGCGTTTGTTGCTGCCTTTTTCCGTGGAAGTAAACCACGCCATGATGGACGGCTATCATGTGGGTTTATATTTTGAACGGTTCCGGGAAATATTCAATGCCGGATAGTGCCGCGTTCTGTCAATAACGCCGGACGCGGCACTATGGTTAAACCCGCTCCAGCAGTTTGCCCGCTTTTTCCAGCAGGTCTTCTGTTTTGGCAAAACAAAACCGGATCACCTTTTCATCCTTTGCATTGGCGTAAAAGGCAGAAACGGGAATGGCTGCCACGCCGAATTCCGCGGTGAGCCGTTTGCAAAAATCCATATCCGGCTCGTCGGATATCGCCGAGTAGTCGTACAATTGAAAATAGGTGCCCGAGCAGGAGAGCGGTTTGAAGCGGGTGCGGGCCATTGCCTGCTGGAAAAAATCGCGTTTTTGCTGGTAAAATGCGGGCAAGCCCAGGTATTCGTCCGGTTCGGCCATAAAATCGGCAAAAGCGGCCTGCATGGGGTGGTTGGCGCAAAATACGTTGAACTGATGCACTTTTCTGAATTCCCGCGTTAGTGTGGGAGGCGCAATGCAATAGCCCGTTTTCCAACCCGTATTGTGGTACGTTTTCCCGAAGGAATAGACGCAAAGGCTGCGTTCGTACAAATCGGGATACCGCAGCACAGACGCGTGCGGTTCTCCGTCGTATATCAGGTGTTCGTACACTTCATCGCTCATCACCAGAATGCCGGTACCTTTCAGGAGGTTGGAAAGTGCCAGCATGTCGGGTTCGCGCAGGATGGCGCCGGTGGGGTTGTTGGGCGTATTAATGCAGATCATACGCGTGCGCGGGGTGATCAGCCGGCCCAGGGCTGCCCAATCGATGCGATAATCCGGCGCTGAAAGGGTGTAGGCAACCGCCACGCCGCCCATGGTTTCCACGGATGGGCGGTAAGAATCGTAGCAGGGCTCGATCAGGATCACTTCGTCGGCGGGATGCACGAAGGCGGCAATCGCGCAAAAAATACCCTGGGTGCCGCCGGCTGTGATGGTGATCTCGGTGTCCGGATCGGGCCTATATCCATACAACCGGCCCATTTTTTCGGCGATGCGCTCCCGCAATAGCGGCAAACCCGGCATGGGCGCGTATTGGTTGGCGCCTTTTTGAATATGATCGTATACCAGGCGTTGCAGGCGCTCTGAAGGATTGTAGTTGGGGAACCCCTGCGACAGGTTAATCGCTCCGACCTGGTTGGCCAGTCCGGACATCACCGTGAATATGGTTGTGCCGACGTTGGGAAGCTTGGATTCGATCATGGCAAAATGCGGCAGCTTGCTAAAATCCGTTATCCGGAATAAAAAAATCCCGAAGGTAAAAAACCTCCGGGACTTGAACGTGGTACCTCCCAGAATCGAACTGGGGACACATGGATTTTCAGTCCATTGCTCTACCAGCTGAGCTAAGGCACCAGCTGCCTTTGAAAGCGGGGGCAAAGATAAGGGCATATTTTGCACATTGGAAAGCCCTGCCGGTAATTTTTTTCACAGACCTTGTAATTTTAACCGGGTGTATCCGTTCCGACTGTCTTATTTTCGCCCGGTTAAGGCCGGGTAATCACCATCTGCCTAACCCGCGTTCAAAACTCGAAACTCAAAACTCAAAACTTGCAATGCGCCAAGCATTTGCCAATTATCTTGCCGCACCATTTGTAGGCGGCGCCATTTTGTTTCTGTATGTAGCCTGGCAAGACAGCGATTACGCGATCTGGATCATCCCTTTTGTAGTGGTGGCAGCACTGATCTACGTCCTGGGCCCGCAGATCAACTGGTGGTGGTACACCCGGCACCCGCAGGATCTGTCGCCGGGATTAACGGCTACCCTGGAGCGGTTTTGCGGATTTTACAAACGTTTGAACGCCGCTGAAAAGCGGTTGTTCCGCGAAAGGGTTGTCCTTTTTCGTATGGGTACCGACTGGACGCCAATGGCCTGGCCCGACGACCAGCTTCCGCCCGATGTGGAGCTGGCCCTTGCCGCCCAAGCCGTTACGCTGACCTTTCACCGGAAACATTTCTTGTTTGACAAGTTCGAAAAAGTGATCATCTACCCCAAACCTTTTCCTACACCGGAATATCCGTTCCTGCACGCTTCCGAATTGTTTGAGCCCGATGGCTGCCTGTTGTTCTCCGCGGAGCAGGTGATGGCCGGCTTTATTCAGCCGGGTGTCTATAATATCGGAATGCACGAGTATGCCAAAGCCTATATGCTTACTTATCCGGTTGAGCCGTACCCCGACCTGTCGGCGCCGGATACCTGGGAAAAATTGCAACAGGCCGGCGGTTTTCCGCGTGAACAGATCGAGTCTGTAATCGGTATTGCCGGCGTGGAACCGCTGCCCGTGGCTGTTCATCATTATTTTCTCTTTCCGGAAAAATTCCGGCAGGCACTGCCCAAACCAGCCGCCGCTTTCGACCGGATATTCAAGTCATAAACGCCCTATTTCACCAACCCGAAACCAATTAACCTTTTTTTATGCTGATCCACACCCGCGGCATCGTATTCCGCTCCCTGAGATACGGCGAAACCAGCGTGATCGCCGATATTTTTACGGAGGACAAAGGCCTGCGCGGCTTTATAGCCGGCGGTGTGCGCACGGCCAAAGCCCGTATGTCTTACGGGTTGTTCCAGCCCATGACGGTAGTGGATTTGGTGGCTTATTTCCGCGACGATCACGATCACCTGAACCGGCTGAAGGAAATGCGCGCGGCCGAAGTGTTCAGCGCCATTCCTTTCGACATCCGGCGCGGCGCCGTGGCGCTTTTTATGGCGGAAATCTGCCGGAAAAGCATCCATCCGGGGGAAGAGAATCCCGAACTGTTCGAATTTTTGCTCGACAACCTGCGCTGGCTCGACACGACCACAGAACCGATTGCCAATCTGCATTTGCACTTTCTGCTGCACTTGTCCGCGTTTCTGGGTTTTCAGCCGCAGGACGAACCTGTAGGCGAGGTGTTCTTCGACCTGAAAGAAGGGGTATTCAGCCCGGTACCGCCTCCCCATGCGCTTTATCTGGAGCCGGCGCAGGCCATGCCTTTGCTGGATTTGCTGCACGTGCCGCTGGAGCAGTGTCAGAAAGTTTCCCTGACACGGCCGGAAAGAAAAGCGTTGTTGAGGGGGCTATTACAGTTTTACCAGCTGCATTTGCCGGGTTTTGAAGAGATCAATACGCCGGAAATACTGGAAATGGTGATGGAGTAATTTTACAACCGCTCCAGCCACCCCATCACTTCCGCTTTTTTCCGCAGGGAAACCGGGATGATCTCGCCGTTTTTCATTTTCAGGTATCCTCCGTCCTTTTTGACGTAGTCCCGGATGTATGCCGCGTTGAGCAGGTGCGACTGGTGAACCCGGATAAACCGGTGCTGGCTGAGTAGCTGTTCGAACTGTTTGAGCGTACGGGTGACGAATATTTTTTCACCGGAGGCCAAAACAAACCAGGTATTGTTCCCGTCGGCTTCGCAGCGCACGATCTGCTCGATATCCACCACGGCGATACGTTCCTGGGTGTGCAGCGAAATGCGGCCCGGCAGCACTTCCGGCCGGCGGATGGTTTCCCGGAGCAGGTCGAGGCTTTCGGCAGGGTGGGCCAGTTGGGTTTTGGCCCGATTTACGGCGGCGCGCAACTGGGCGGGCTCCACGGGTTTGAGCAGATAATCGACGGCGGCAAAACGAAAGGCCCGTACGGCATACTCGTCGGAAGCCGTTACGAAGATGATGCGTGACTTGAGGCTGGGGAATATCTCCAGCAGGTCGAAACCCGTGCCGTCGCCGAGTAAAATATCAAGAAAGAGCAGGTCGGGCGTGTGCTGGCGCAGCTGTTTGGCGGCTTCCACTACGCTGTGGGCCACGCCGGTGACTTCTACTTCCGGGCAGTATTCGGCCAGGTCGTTCTGCAGTACCTGCAGGGCCTGGGGCATGTCTTCGACGAGCAGAGCGGTCATTTTAGTTTGAAGTTTGAAGTTTGAAGTTTCAGGTGAGGCAATTGCATTCCACATGGTCTGCCACTTTTTTTATGGGTTGGTTGGGGTCGTTTTTGTCCGACATAAATAAATGGTATTCCCAACAAACGCCGCATCCATCGGTCATGGAATGTGAATACCAGATGAAATCCAGCAGGCCATCCTGATTCAGATCGCCGTACCAGATGAGCTGCGGGGTTTTGTATTTACCATGTTGTCTGGCATCACCCTTCAGGGCGAGGTCTTTGCTCAGATCAAAAGTTTTCATCTGGTAGTCTTGCGTTGGCAATATCATCGAATATTCCAGCTGGTATTTTTTTTCGTAGCCGGGCGGTTGGTAAGTCAGGGTAACCCCTTCATACGCCCTGAACAGATATTGATACGGGGGGTAATATGTAAGTAAATCCTGTTCCGGATAGAAAAATTTGGCGCCGCCGTCGTAGTTCCAGTAATCCCCCAGAAACTTGGAAAACGGGGTTCCTTCCGCTAACGGTTGTTTCGTGCCGATGAAAAAAAACACGCTGTCTTTCATGTCGGCTTCTACCTTGCAGGTGTAACAATCTACGCATTCTGCCAGCTCTTTTTCAGAAAAATCGTTCCTGAATTTGACCATTATACTCGTTTTTTTTACCGTCAGCCGGTTGTTTTTGCGTACCAGCGCATACCAATACAAACTGGGGTCGTAATTGGCGGCAGAACAGTGATAACCGGGCGACAGCATGCGATAATAGCGGTTAATGCCGGTGGACTGAACGACGGCTTCCCCGGGCATTAAAAACCCGGAAAACACGTACCCTTTTTGACCCCGGTATTTTACTTCCAGCCAGGAACCGACTTTGCTTTCGATAGTATCTATGGTACCTGGTTCATAAACGCTTTCTTCCATTTCAACAACGGCCCCGAAAGGTATGGCGATTATTTTTTTTCCTTTTACACCGGGCTCTGCGCGGAGATTGAGACCGGACGGCGCCGTCACGGTAAAATAGTCTTGGGCAATGGAATAAAATGGAAGCGCCCAAAAAGCGGAAAACAAAAAAACAAGGTTCTTCATGAAGAAATATTTGGTTGAATAAACATTAGAATTTGAGCAATGCGGGAAGCCTTACTATCACCGAAGTACCTGCCACGCCTCCTTTTTCATCCAAAATATCGCTCATTTCCAGCGATTGATAGGGCCTGTCGCCGCGCAGGGCTTCCAGCCGTTCGCGGGTGACCTGCAGGGCGGCGGACTGGTGTCCCGGCTTTTTCTCTTCGCGCAGGCGGGCGGCGCGTTCGCGTCCGATGCCGTTGTCGCGGATTTCGCAGGTCAGCAGCTCGTCCTGTAAATGGAAGCGGATGTTGATTTTTCCCGGATAAGGCAGGGGCGAAACCCCGTGCACCACGGCGTTTTCCACGAAAGGCTGCAAGAGCATCGGCGGAATTTCAATTTCTTCCGGATCGGCGTTTTCCGGGAGTTCAATCTGAAAATCAAATTTTTCCTGATGACAGAACCGCTCGATGTGCAGGTACTGCTCCAGCGTATTCGCTTCTTCCTGCAGGCTGATCGTCTGCCGGCGGGAATTGGCCAGAATATTGCGCATCAGCCGGGCAAAGTGATTAATCTCCTGACGTGCCGCGGGGTAATGTTGTTCGGTAATCAGCGCTTGAATACTGGTCAGGGCATTGAAAATAAAGTGCGGGTTCATCTGAAGTTGCAAAGCCTTTTGCTCCAGTTGAAGCAGCCGGTTTTCCACTTCCAGTTTTTCCCGGCGAGCCAGTTCGGTCTTTTTCAGGCGTTGCGACCAGTTCCAGATTCCCAGCGCGATAACAGCCGCCAAAGCCAGGGCCAGCGAAAGTTGAAACCACCACAGCTGCCAGAATGGTTGTTTTATCAAAAACGATACCGCCACCGGCGCGCTGAACAACCGACCATCGGTGGTAGCCTGCACTTTAAAAGCGTATTGACCGGGTGAAAGGTTGGCATAGTTCACCTGTTCCTGGGCAGACAGGGGCGACCAGTCGTTTTCAGCGCCTTCCAACTGCCAGCGGTACCGGATATTCTCAGGGCTGCCTAAATCCACGGCCCGGAAAGCAAAACTCAGGTGGTTTTGGTGGTAAGGCAGCTCAAGACCCCCGGCAAGCAGACCGTCGGGGCGCAACCAGCCCGCGTAGGCCGTTTCGGACAAGGGTTTATAAAACAAAGAAACGGTTTCCAGGTGCAACACCGGGGCTACCGGTTCGCGCTCCCAGTGGGAAGGGGTGTACTGCACCAGCCCGTTCATGGTGCCGAACCAAAGCCGGCCGATACGATCCTCCAACACGGCGTCGTGGCAGGTTTCAATGCCCAGAAAGCCATTGTTTTTGCCAAAATGTTGCACGTCGGTTATGCCGCCTGTCGACGAAAAAGCCAATTTGTCCACACCCGTTTCGCTGCCTGCCCAGAGGTTGCCCTGGCTGTCGAAGCGCAACACGTAGATATTGGGAGAATGAAGCCGGATATTGGCGTCCGGTTGCTGAAAGGCCGGTTTTTCACTTTTCAGATCGAGCCAATACAGGCCGGCGCCTTTGGTACCCGCCCAGATGCGCCCCCTGCTGTCGGTTGCCAGCACCCGTATTGGTACGCCGGGCAGACCTTCTTTGGGCCCGAATACTTTTCCCACCCGGCCGTTTTGAATAAAACCGACCCTGCCCGACTGGGTAGAGAACCATATTCGTTTTTCAGCGTCCCGGTGCAGTGTTTGCACCTGCAAATGGGGCATCCCCTCCGGAAGTCCATAAGTTTTGACCATAAAAAAACCGTCGGGCATGCGCGTCACGCGGGCGATGCCGCCGGTGAGCGTGGCCACCCACATTTCTCCGTTATCGCCGGGCAGGATGGTTTGCACCAGGTCGCCGGGCAGGCCGTTTTGCCGGTTGAGCCGGTGCATGCCTGCCGAGTCGAACACGGCGATGCCCCGGCCTTCAGTGCCCACCCAAAGGTTGCCCTGCGCATCTTCGGCGATGGTTTTGCACTTGATCTGCAGGAAGCCGCTGTCGCGGGTAAAAGCATGAAAACCACTGGAGTCGAGCATTTGCAGGCCGTTTTGTGACACGCCCAGCCAGATACGGCCACGCCGGTCTTCGTGCAGGGCGTACACGCGGTTGCCCGCCAGGCCGCGGCTTTGGTCGAAGTGGCGAAACGGCTGCTGCGAGAGCCTGGCCAGGCCGCCGCCCGAGGTGCCGGCCCAAAGCTGGCCGGCATTGTCGCGCAGCAGGCAACGGACGTGCTGGTGCGGCAGGCCGTCTTTTTCTGTAAATTGCATCAAAGTGGAGTCGGTCGGCGTGTAATGCAGCAAGCCAAAACTGCCGGTACCGATCCACATCCCCTCGCCGTTCGCCTGGAGGGCGGTTGGGCGGTAAAAACGCGGGTCAGTGTGTTTGTAAAGCATCCTGCGGCCGGCTTGGTCGAAGATGCTGATGCCGCCTACCGTCGCGATCCAAAGCCGTTCTTCATCATCCCGGGCAATGGCCAGTACGGCATTGCTCGCGAGCCCTTCTTTTACAGTCAGGTGAATATTTTGCCGTCCGAGCAGCCAGGCGCCCTTGTTGCTGCCTACCCAAACGCCTTCTTCTGTTGGAAAAAGGACCGTGACCACCGGAGACGGTTCGTTTCCGGGGAGGGCTACCGGTTTGGCGATTTGTTCGCCGGGCAGGCAGGAAAAAATGCCGCGGTTGGTACCGATCCAGACATTTTTTTCCTGCACGAGAGTCAGGGCGTATACGATGGTATTGCCGGCGCCCAATCGGATTGTTTCGAAACGGCGACCGTCGTAGCGACACAAACCGTTGTCGGCGCCGACCCATAAGCGCCCCTGATCGTCGGCCAACATGGAATGAATATAGTTGGACGGCAAACCATCGGCCGCGGTAAAGGTTTCAAACTTCAGTCCGTCAAAACGGCTGAGGCCGCCGCCCTGGGTGCCGGCCCAAAGGTAGCCCCGGGCGTCCTGACACAGGGCAAACACCTGCGACTGGGGCAGGCCTTCGTCGAGGGAATAAGTGATGAAGTTGTAGGGCTGGGCGGGGAGAAGCCGAACAAAAACAATATTTAATATAATATAAATCAGGCGTCTCATACCGGGGGCTTTAGCAGGAGCGAACAGCTGCAAAATACGGGCAATCTGTTTATGCCCAAGTCCTTTACCGAGTAAGCGATGAAGATGGTCAATCATTCGGGTTTCGGATGAAAGTATCCGTTAGTAAAAAACCTCAACTAGTAGTTCTTTTTCCCTCCATTAACGCCTCGTTAAACCCAAATACCTCAACCTTTTCCTCCGTTCCCCGTTTTTCCCGTACTTTTGCACTCAATTTTGACCTAAACAATTGCAGTCGCTCATGAAACGTACACTCCTCGCGGCCTTCGTGGCCGTTCTTTCCCTCGGAAATGCCACCGCTCAAGGCATCGATTTTTTCCACGGCTCCTGGACCGAGGCCAAAGAAAAAGCCAAGGCCGAGCAAAAACTCATTTTCGTCGACGCATTTGCTTCCTGGTGCGGGCCCTGCAAACGTATGGCGGCCCAGGTGTTTCCAGACGCCAAAGTGGGTGACTTTTTCAATCCCAATTTCGTCAACCTGAAAATCGACATGGAAAAACCGGAGAACGCCGAGTTCGCCGGCAAATATCCCGTGAGCGCTTATCCCACCCTGATGATCCTCGACGCCGAGGGCAAAGTGGTGCAAAAAAGCGTGGGCGCCCTCAACGCCGATGGATTGATCGCGTTCGGCCAGAAAGCCATCGGTAAATCGGACGTGTCGGTCGACTATGAAAAAGGTTACAACGAAGGCAACCGCGACCCGCAATTCCTGCTCGAATACGTGCGCTCGCTCAACCGCGCCGGCAAACCGTCGCTGAAGATCACCAACGAATACCTCGCCACGCAAAAAGACCTGACCACGCCGGTCAACCTTAAGTTCATCCTCGAAGGCGCCGTGGAAGCCGACAGCCGCGTGTTCGACCTGTTGCTGAAATACCGCGAGCAAGTGGAAGCCCAAACCGGCAAGGAAACCGTAAAAACACGCATCGGCACGGCGTGCAAAAACACGGTAAAAAAAGCCATCGAATTCAAAAGCGAAGAACTGCTGACCGAGGCGAAAAATAAAATGAAATCGGCCGAACCCGATCGCGCCGAAGCATTCGCCTACGAATCCGATCTCAGTTTTTATACCGCTACCAATGACGCGAAAAAGTACCTGAAATCGGCCCAGTCGTACCAAAAATCCGTCGTCAAAAACAACGCGGCCAAGCTGCACGATCTGGTCATCGGCCTGCTGCGCGCTTTCCCCAACGATAAATCCGTGCTCGAACAAGGCGAAAAATGGGCTAAAACCGCCGCCGATACCGGCGGCCTGCCCGAATACTACCTTACCCTCGCTCAAGTGTACAAACAGCAGGGCGACATGGCCAAAGCCCGCACTACCGCCGAAAAAGCCCGCAAAGCCGCCGAAGGCAAAGACAATGGCTTCCAGAACAAAATCGAGTATTTTTTGATGGGACTGGAAGGGTAGTTAATAGTTATGAGTGATGAGTTATGAGTGACAAAATACTCATCACTCATAACTCATCACTCATCACTCATCACTCATCACTCATCACTCATCACTAGCTTAAGTGTCCAAACTCGGCAAAGCATTGGTCGCCATGTCCGGCGGCATCGATAGTACCATGACCGCTGTCCTTCTGCACGAAGAGGGTTGGGAAGTCGTGGGCATTACCATGAAAACCTGGGACTACGCCACTTCGGGCGGCTCCAAAAAAGAAACCGGCTGCTGCTCGCTTGACAGCATCAACGATGCGCGCCAGGTGGCCGTCAAATTGGGTTTTCACCATTTTATCGTCGATATCCGCGAAGAATTCGGCGACTATGTGATCGACAATTTTGTAGACGAATACATGGCCGGCCGAACGCCCAATCCCTGTGTATTGTGCAATACCCACATCAAATGGAACAGCCTGCTGCGCCGGGCCGACATGCTCGACTGTGAATTCATCGCCACGGGCCACTACGGCATCATCAACGAACTCGACGGACGCAAATACATTACCCGCGCCCGCGACCGGCAAAAAGACCAGTCGTACGTGCTCTGGGGCCTCAGCCAGGAGTGCCTGCACCGGACCCGCATGCCATTGGGGACGTTTACAAAACCCGAAGTGCGGCAGATGGCCGCCGAACGCGGATGGGACGAGCTGAGCAAAAAAGCAGAGAGCTACGAAATCTGCTTCGTGCCCGATAACGACTATCGCGGTTTCCTGCGCCGCCGCGTGGAAAACCTCGATGCACAGGTAGCCGGGGGGCATTTTGTAGATAACCAGGGTAAAATTCTGGGCAAACACGAGGGCTACCCGTTTTATACAGTCGGGCAGCGTAAAGGCCTCGGCATTGCCCTCGGCGAACCGATGTTCGTCACAGAAATCCATCCCGATACCAACACGGTGGTGCTGGGCCGCGAAGAAGAACTGATCCGCAACGGCATGCTGGTAGGCAAAGTCAACCTGATGAAGTACGCCGCCCTGCCGGAAGCCGGCATTGAAGCGGTGACGAAAATCCGCTACCGCGACGGCGGCACCCTGAGCACGGTCAAGCCCCTGGGCAACGACGTGGACGTGCAATTCCACGCCAACGTTAAGGGTATCGCCCCAGGCCAGAGCGCCGTTTTCTACGAGGGCGACGACGTGGTGGGCGGCGGTATTATCCAGGGCAGCTTCTTCGGGTAAATGCCTTAAGCACACATGGCTAAAATCCTGCTCATCGAAACCGCTACCGAAGTCTGCTCTGCCGCCATTGCTGCGGATGGCCGGGTCATAGCCATTGCCGAAGACCTGCAGCAGCCCAACCATACCGCCCGGCTTACCCTGCTGATAGAAGACTGCGTAAAACAATCGGGCATTGCTCTCGCGTCGCTCGATGCCGTGGCCGTCAGCCGCGGCCCTGGCTCCTATACCTCCCTGCGCACCGGCGCCTCGGTAGCCAAAGGGCTTTGCTATGCCCTCGACAAACCGCTGATAGCCGTGGATACGCTGCAGGCGCTGGCTTGGGCGGAATCACGGATTGCGGATTACGGATTACGGATTGCGGATTACGGATTAGGGATTAACCCAGCCCCTGGCATGGACAATAAACAAGAGAATGAAGTCCTTACCACAGGCCGGGCTAATCCCAAGTCCACAATTTATGTACCCATGCTCGACGCCCGCAGGCAGGAGGTCTGGACGGCTGTATACGATGCGGACTTGCAAGAGCTGTTGTCAGCCCGACCGCTTATTTTACAAAACAATTTATTTCAAAAATTCATACAAAGCGCGCTTGAAAAGTCGCCGAAAAGCAGGGTGGTAATTTTAGGGAACGGCGCAAAAAAATTAGGGAACGAACTGATCGGCGAGAATATGGTCGTGAGCAATATTCAAAACTGTTCCGCCGGGCATTTGGCCGGCCTTGCCGAGCGTTTTTTTCAAACTGCTGAATTTCAGGATATATCATATTATGAGCCCCACTATATGAAGCCCCCGAATATTACGACCCCCGGCAAGCCCTTATTTTGATGAAAATTGAGTTAAAATATCAAATTGATAAAAAATCGCTCTATTTTTGTACTGAAAATCAGTAACATTACACCTGCTAATAATCACTTATACACGTTTTGCCTGATTTGTTCTGGCACAATTTTGGAAACATACTTACCAACTGACATAATGGTTTTATGATTTTTTAAAACAAATTCTATGAGAAAAACAAAGAGCGAGACCGTCGTCTTGAAGAAGGGTCAGAAAGACGTTCAGCTCGACTACGCCGAATTACGCAAGGCCGTGCTTGTGCTTCGCGCAGTGAATCACAAGCTGCGGCAGCGTATGATTGATCTGCTGGAGGAAAGCCAGCGCATGACCGTAACGGACATTTATATCAAATTGCGCCTGGAACAAAGCGTAGCCAGCCAGCATCTTGCTATCCTTCGCAAGGCCGGCGTCGTGAGAACAGACCGTCAGGGAAAGTATATTTACTACTCCCTCGACAACGAGCGGCTTACCCAAATTTCAAGGCTGGTGGAGGAGTTGGCGATTTGAAGTAAACACGTCAAACCGAATTTTTTCAATCTTAACTTACCGCACACATTGCTGCATGCAAGCCGGCTTACCGGTTGCATGCAGTATTTTTTTGGGGAATGTGCGGGGTAGTTTATATTAAAAAAATGCCATATTTGCTGTTCGGAAGCAAATGTTTTGCTTGCCGGCTTTTTTGCCAAAACAAAATCTCACAACCGTAAAATCCCGTGGATAAACCCGCCAACACACCGTTTGAACCTATTCACTTGCGTGATGCCATCGAAGCGATGCGCGCGCTGGCTCACCCTCTGCGGATGCGGATACTGGCTTTCCTGGGTAGTCATGCTGCCGTAAATGTCCATACCATCTATACTACCCTGGGCATTGAACAAGCCATTGCATCCCAGCATTTGCGTATTTTGCGGCAAACCCGATTGGTGCAAACCAAGCGGCAGGGCAAAGAGATTTTCTACCTGCTCGACGAACAACGCCTGGCAAAGGTTTTACAAGTGGCGGGTGAACTGGCGAAAATGATACCGGGTAAATAAACCTAAAAAAAGAAGGCCAGCCGCACTGACAATGCATTAAAGGCGCCCCTCGATTTCTCCTGTTTCCAGTCGCCGTTGCGCTGTACCGAACCGTCGTCGCCGGTCATATCCGTAAATTGCTGCTGAAAAAACAAACCGGCGACCACCGTGGCATTGGAGGCTACCTCATATTCGATACCGGCGCCAACGCCCCAGGACAGGGACAAGCCGTTCACGTCATCGCGAATGTTTTCATCTTCCGTCCGGTCTATGGCGGTACCCCGGATGTCGCCGAGCGCCTTGGTCAGGAACCCGATGGAAAAAACCGGCGCCTCGGCGTAAAACTTCAGCCGGGAGTCTTCGTTGGAGCCGCCCCGGAAACGCAGGCCAAAAGGAATTTCCACGTAGGTCAGCCGGTAGTGCAGTTTGGCATCTTTAGGCAGGGTATCGAGCAACGGATTGCTCAGGTCGGTATTGGGCCAGTAAACGCCCTGGTTGTAGCCCGTGAGCAAGGTGCCGCCATGGTTGAATCCAAAACCCAAACCCGCGAAGTAGGCATAGTTGTTTGCAAAATAGTATTCCCCCAGAACCCCGAACTTTAATCCGATGTTCGTGCCGGAGGCTTCTATCAGTTTGTCATTGGTGCGCAACCACGACCAGGTCGGGCTGGCCTGCACCCCAAAACGGAATTCGGACTGCGCCAGGATTATACACTGCCATGCCAACAAAAAGCCGAAAACAAAAGCAATTTTTTTCATAACGAGTTGTTCTTTTGTGCGTTAATTTTTTTGGTTTATGAGGGTTTATGAGGGTTTATGAAGGTTTATGGGGGTTTATGAGGGTTTATGAAGGTTTATGAGGGTTTATGGGGGTTTATGAGGGTTTATGAGGGTTTATGATTAACGCCCATAAACAAGAATGTTCAAAAATCTGTGTCAAAACCAAAACTTAAAGCG
>CALEYM010000788.1 GCA_937926185.1 uncultured Bacteroidota bacterium
GCTGGAAATGCGCATCCCCTTCACCGCCTTGCGTTTTCCGCGCAAAGCGGAACAAAACTGGGGCCTGCAATTCACCCGCTTCGACCGTGCCGCGGGCGAAACCTCCACCTGGAACCCGCAAAACCCGCTGGTGCAGGACCGGGTGTTGCAATTCGGAACCCTGAGCGGACTTCGCGATCTGCATCAGGCCCGGCGGCTGGGATTTTCGGCTTATTCCAATACAAGCCTGCGTACCGAGGCAAATCCTTTATCGATCCAAAACATATCCCAAACCCTTAGCCTCGACGGGCGAGTTGGCCTGAACCAAAGCGCCACGCTCGATTTTACCCTGCTGCCGCCCACGGAGGCAATAGCGGCCCCGGACAAAATCATACCCGACCCGGAGTTCGATTTCCGGCACAACATCGGGGTGACGGAACCCCGCCAGTTTTTTCAGGAGGAACGCGACCTGTTCGATAAAAATCCGCGACTGGAATACAATCCCGTCATCTACTGGACGCCTTTTCTGAACGATCACCCCCTTGGCCCGGGCGAGCGTTATACCGGCGGCAGCGAGTCCAAACTCCTGCACGCGGCCAAACTCACGGCCCGCACCAAGGGCAACTGGCGTTTCGGGGTGTACAACGCCTTTCTGGGGCCGGTAAAAGCGACCGTCGGTGACGATCAGACCCGGGAGGCATACACTAAAACCCTTCAGGCTTTTTCCAACTACAATTACACCTCGGCCGAATACGTGCTGCCCAACAACGGCTTTATCCAAGTGTCCAACGCCAGCTTGCTGGCCGGCCCAAACCTGACGACCGCCGCCCCGCGACTCGATTTTCGCCTGCGCAACCGGAATAACGCCCTGGAACTGGGCGGAACAGGGCAAATGATCTACGAACAAGCGGATACCGTCCGGCAAAAACATTATAACTACGGCATCCGGCTGGCGCGCGTCAACCGGCGCTGGGGCTGGGCCGCATCCCTGAATGAACAATACCGGCCGGCAAAAGGCAATAACCCGGCAACCTTGTACGGAACGGCCACAGCGGGCGCCAACTACCGGGATTTTCGCCCACGCGGGCCGTTTCTGAACTTCGAGGGCTCCCTGACAGCCTATTTGAACTATATCAATAAGATCAGCCTGCCGGAGGATGCCCTGAATATTTTTGGCCATGTCGCCGTCACCAACCGCCGTTTTCAGCGCCTGACCCTGGATTTTAGCGTCCGACCCTATTCAATCCGCCAGGCCTACCATAACGGCAACACCACCCTGTATCGCCGGGCAGCGCCGTTGGTGAATCCGGGATTTTCATTTACCACCGACCAGCGAAAGCGGTTTATCACTGCCACCAGTTTGTATGTCTCGGCCAACACAACCGGGGAAATACATTTCGCATCACTCGCCATTCAACCTTCCTGGGTGATCGGGCGGCGCCTGCGGCTGCAGGCCGAGCTGGAAACGCGGGCCTGGCTCAACCAACTCAACGCGCTGCCGGTAATTGGGCGCTGGATTTTTCAGCGAACCAACCAATGGGCCCTGGCAGGCCGCTTCAACCTGCACTGGTACCCCGCCGAAAAACTGCTGCTCTTCGGATATATCTCCGCGCAAGGGGCAAAAATCACCCGGCGCGAAACGGTGGAAATGCTGGATACAGACCGGCTCGTACCCGTCGACTGGCCCTTGTCGGCAATCGGCAATTCGCCCGTTTACGGCGAAGCGGCGCTGGGCTTTCAATGCTTTTTTACGCCGCTCAGCCAGATCCGCTTTCAACACGTTTTCGGCGAAGATGAATCCCTGTATTACCGCAACAAACCATCGCCGGATTATTATTACCGGACCAGGGGAAGGACGGAACTCACGCTGGTCTGTTTTCTGGATGGGGAGGGGAAGCGTGGCGCGGCGGCGCGAGGTATGCAACGGGGCGCCGGAGCCGCCGGACTATCCTACCGAGCCGGCATGCGTTATTAGGCTGCGATCAGGAACATCGGAGGTGTAGTCATGCGCAATGCCTTGAAAGGTATTATATTCGCAATAAAAATAAAATGCCCTATCTCATCTTCCCTCCCGCCCCGCCGCTTCGGCCATACATCGACATGTACTGGCTCCTCACCGGTTACCGGGCAGAAAAGGAAGTGGTGACCCTGATGCCCGATGGAGGCATAACGCTGGCGCTCAACCTTGGGGAAAGTATCCGTTCCAAACACTACGACGGGCCGATCCGGAACGAGGGTATCTACTTAGTAGGTACCATGTTGCAGTCGGATGAGCAGGAATTGTATGGGGAGAGCCGCCTGCTGGGGATACAATTCAGGCCGGGGGCATTTACACATTTTTACCGCTATGCATCGATGAACCGCTTGGCTAACCAGGTACAGGAATTCGAGCGGAATTTGTTTCCCGACCCGCAGAAAACGATCCGGTATTTTGTGCCTTATCTCGACCAATTCTACCTGGGTCGTTTATCGCCCCCCAAACATTCCCTGATGGCCCTGGTGGCGGATATCGAACGGCACGGCGGCCGGACAAAAACCAATGCGCTGGCAAAAAGGCATTTCATCACCGAACGACAACTGGAAAGGCAATTTCATCAGCAGATCGGGGTTTCTCCAAAAGCGTTTATCAACCTGACGCGGTTCAAACAGGCCTTTGAAAAAATGCAACATAACGGGGGCCAACGAAGCCTCTCTGATATCGCGTGGGATTGCGGTTATTACGACCATGCGCACCTGACCAATGATTTTAAACGGTATATGGGCGCGACGCCCACGGCGCTCATTTTGTCGGATTTTTCCAAAACGCTTGCCGCCCTGCCCCGGTAATTTTGCGCCATAGAAAATGAATATCTATGGAAAAATACTACCGGACAATCCTTTTTGTAGTTACTGGCCTGCTCCTCACCAGCTTTTTGGGATTTTACCGCACCTATTTCGGATTGTTTCCCGGTTTTGACGGAACTGCCTGGGCGGTGCACTTTCATGTGTCGACCATTTTATGCTGGTTTGCCATGCTGCTGACGCAGGCAACGTTGGCGAGAAAAGGCCGTATCGGGCTGCACCGGAAAGTCGGCCGCTTGTCGTACCTGCTGGCGCCGCTTATTGTGCTCGGTTTTGCCCTGGTGACCGATCACGGGCAACTCAAACACAAGTCGCCCGACTTGTTTGGGGCGGCGCTGTTCGACGGGGCCATGTTCATCCTGTTTTACTCACTGGCTATCATAAACCGGAAAAACACGGCTTATCACGCGCCGTACATGATTTTATCGGCATTGCCGTTCATCAATCCCGGGTTGGGCCGGTTCATCTCTCCGGCGGTGAGTGTGCCGGTTGAGTTTTTGCTCATCCTCGGTTTCTTGCTGGCAGCGTATTTTAGAAAAAAACCTTACCGTCCGTACCTCGTAGGATTGGGCAGTATGGTGTTGTTCCTGGGTATCATCGTGTATATTTCCTTGATTGACCCGTCTATTATCGAGTCGATGTGGATGGCGATTTGGGGGTAAACAACGAGATTTCATCTTATTTTTGCCTTGAAATGTAATCACTGATATGAAGACCACAGCGCAAGAAAAATTCGATAACATCGTGAAACATTGTTTCCACGATAAACTGAAGCCTTTGAACTTCAGAAAAAAGGCGAATAATTTCTATCGCAATTCAGGCGAATTAGGGCAACTTGTCAATGTGCAGAAAAGTATGTTCCGCTCGAAGGAGAACATTTCATTTACCGCAAACATCGGAATCTTTTCTCCGCTTTATTGGAATTCCGAATACAATTATAACGGGGCGCCGGCGCCGCCGGACTATCCAACCGAGCCGGTATGCGTCGTAAGGCTGCGATTAGGAACATTCATGGGCAAAGATGACAAGTGGTATGATATTGACGGTTCTACGAATATATCCGGAATACAAAGTGAAATTAATCAAGTCATGGAAACCGGGGTTGTTCCCTTTTTTAAGCGCATTTCAAACAATGCCGCGCTGATTGATTACCTGGAAAATGAATACAACAGCTATGACGGTAATTACCGCGGGTTTATTTTGTACGGATCGCTGGGCATGAAAGCGCAATTGGAGCGTATTTACCCTGTTTTGTTGCAGG
>CALEYM010000789.1 GCA_937926185.1 uncultured Bacteroidota bacterium
AGGAGCCCTGCTTCGAGATAGCAGCGTGTACTGTCGCCCCGACGCCATATACCGTAAAAGGCCGATTGGTTGGAAGGCAGGTCCGTCCGGACTTCGGCGGAGTCGCCGGGTTGGACGAAAGCATTTCTTTTATCGAGAAACAAATTGGCGGTTTTTACCGCCTGAAAGCCGAATTGCAGGTGCGCGTACCGGGAAATCCGGTAATGGTTGTCAAATCGGAATGAGCCTTCCCGAAGGGTGTTTTCCTGGTATTGCCGGTATTGGGCAATATCGGTCGAGTCGAAAGTGCCGCCGAAGCGGTACGTGCTTTGGTAATTGCTTGCCGCGAAACGCCATTCCGACGTGTAACGTCCGGTCCAGTCGTGGCGCAGGCGCAGGCTGAGGCCGGTGTTTCCGATGTCGACGGTGTCGCCGCCGGCAAAATAGTAACCGAACCGGCGCAGATCCAGTTCCCGCCGGTAGCGCAGTTGGTCGGAGCCGCCGTAAATGCTCAGGTCGAGCAGTGTTCGGTTGCCGGGTTGCCACCAAAATTTCAGATTGCCGTCGCTGAACGCGGAAGTAGGGATGATTTTATAGGTTTGCCGCAACAAGGAATCGCCCTGTTGGGTTTCCAGATCGCCCTGCAGCCGGGAATTTTGGGTGGCGAAGCCGAAAAGTTGCTGGTAGGATTTGTTTTGCACCAGGTCGGAAAAGGCGTACCGGCCGGCCAGCAGCAGTCCCGCTTTTTTACGGAACAGAGGCGTTTCGACGGAAAAGTAGGAGTTCACGAAGTTAATGCCCGCCGAATACCGGGCGCGTTCCAGGGGGCCGGTTTCTGTGCGCATATCGATCAGGCTCGATACGCGGCCGCCGTAGTCGGCGCTGAAATTGCCTTTCCACACGTTTACCCGGTCCACGACGTAGGGGTTCAGCGCTGAAATGAGTCCGAACAGGTGTCCCGTGTGGTAGATGGGTATACCTTCCCAGAGTACGAGGTTCTGGTCGGGGCCGCCGCCGCGCACCAGCAGTTCGTCGGCTTTGTCGCCTTCGTTGGTCACGCCGGGCAGGAACTGGATCATGCGGAAGGGGTCGGGCTCGCCGAGACTGGGTACCAGGCCGCCGCGGCCCGGGCGGAATTCGGGGGCGCCGCCTTCTGCCGGCAGGTTAAATGCTTCGATAGCCCGGTCGGTGACGGTAATTTCCACCAGTTCGCGGCTGGCGGGCCGCAGATAAACGTCGGGGCAGGCGCTGCCGGTCGCCCGTATAGCGGGTAGGCGCAGGGTGCGGTATCCGAGCACCCGGATCGTGAGGGTGTCGTTGGATGCCAGGTCGGCAGTTGTTTTCAGGGAAAACCGCCCCTGTTCGTCGCTTTGGGCCCCACTTTTGGCGCGCGCGGAAAAAATGCTGGCATACGGCAAGGCTTCGCGCGTTTCGGCGTCGAGCAGACGGGCGCAGAGCGTGAGCGGCGCTGGCGGCCCCGGGCGTTCGAGGATGAGCACGTGCCGCTCGCGCACTACTTCGGCGCCAAGGTTCGTTTCGCGCAGTAAAATAGCAAAGGCTTCTTCCGGTTTCCTGTTTGTAAAAGTGGCTGTAACGCGCCAGTTTCTCACCAGGGCCGGGTCGTAAGAGACGGTGATACCGCCCGATTTTTCCAGGGCGCGGAAGGCTTCGGGGAGCGGCGTGTCGCGGAAATCGGCGCTGAGCAGGGGTTGGGCATATATCCTGAAACTGAACAACAATGTCGATAACAGGATCAGAAATCTGCCCGTAAAATATTTCGTCATGTACCTTACCGGTTCGGTGTACAGTTTAGTTTTTGTTCTCTTTTTCCTGTCCCAGCGGCAATTCCACCTCCTCTCCCCAAATATATTTGTTGAACCACTGCCAATTATGCCAGGTAGCGGCGAGGCGCTCTTTGGGTTTGTTGATACCGTGGCCGAATCCTTTGTACACGATCAACTCGCTGGGTACATTCCGGTCGCGCAGGCCCTGGAGCAGTTCGTAAGCATTGGGGATCGGAACGCGCCGGTCGAATTCGCCGTGCTGGATCAGGGTGGGCGTTTTGGCCTGGTTGATATTGGTCATGGGCGAAGTTTTTTTATAAATATCCTCGTTATCCCAGGGCGTGGCTTTCAAATATTGCCGGGTAAAGGGATGAATATCGGTGTTTACGTAGTAGGTCATCCAGTTGCTGATGCCTGCGCCGACAGAAATTGCCTTGAATACATCGGAGTTGGTGCTGAGAAAGGCGGAAATATAACCGCCCTGGCTCCAGCCCATGCAGCCCATTTTCGATTTATCGATGAGACCTTTGCCGTCGAGATAATCGATTCCGGACAACACGTCCCAGGCATCGCCCACACCGAGATTTTCCACATTGAGCGAGCGGAATGCCTCGCCATAACCGGCCGAGCCCCGGTAGTTGGGACGCAACACCAGGCTGCCCTTTTCCAGCCATTGCAATATCGGATAAACATACCCCGGTACCGGCGTTGGCGCATCGATGCCGGTAGGGCCCCCGTGAATGACGACAAGCAGGGGATATTTTTTCAAAGGGTCGTAATTTTGGGGTTTGTGCAGCACGCCTTCAATCACGGCGCCGTCTTTGCTTTTCCAGCTGATCACCTCGCTTTGCGCCACGTTCCAACCGGCAATCTGATCGCTGAAATCCGTCAGTTTGGACACATCCGAGTTAGGGATGTCGGCTAAAAAAATCTCTCCCAAATCAAAGCCGCTGCGGGCATTGAATGCGAATCGCTCGCCGTTTTTTGAAAAGGAGAGTCCGTAAATTTGATCCGGCATGTTTAAATAAACGCTGTGGGCGCCGGTTTTGGGATCGACGCGGTAAACAGGACGTCCGGTTTTATTCCAGATCGAACCGAAAATACCCTGGGGTGTCCAGCTGAATCCGCCCAAATCTTCATCCAGGTCTTTGGCCAGTTGCCGGGCGGTTTTAGTCTCTACTGAAATGGTAAATAATTTTGAATTGCGGTAAAAATTGGCGGTCGTATCGTCCAGATTACTGGTGTACAGTACTTCTTTGGAATCGGGCGACCAGCCTTCCAGGGCATCGACGCTCGGATTGGAGACGAGGAGCGTCGATTTTTTGTCCGCCAGGTCGAGGATCGAAATATCCGATTTTAAAAAAGAATTGATGAGCGGATCGGGTTGATGCGAAAAAGCGACCTTTTTTCCATCCGGGGAAACAGCGAAAAAACCGACAGTAAATTTCCCCTCCGTCAGGCGCCGGGCCTTGGGCCATTCGATACAGCCCGCTTTTGCCTTGAGCGAATCGGTGGTTTCGTAGCAGGGTCGTTCCGAAGGGAGGGGGAAGTCTTGTTTGAAGTCAGCTTCCCATAAATGCGAAAGGGTGAACTCTTTATCGTCCGTTTCAAAAGCGCCGTAGCGTTTTTCCCGTTCCTTTTTGTTTTTGTCTTCCTTTTCCGGCTTTTTAAAAATAAATCTGTCGCCCGCGGGGTGCCATACGAAGTCGGAAACGCCTTCTTCCTCTTTGGTTATGGGGCGGGCTTCGCCTCCATCCACGCGCAGTACGAAAATTTGGTTTTTATCGCCCCGGTCAGCCAGGAAGGCAATCCATTGACCATCGGGAGAGAAGGCCGGGCTGGTGCTGCTGTTTTTGGGTGTATATGTCAGTTGAAAAGAGTTTTCCGCTTCTTTGGACAGCCAAATTTCCGTATCGAACCGGTTTTCGTTCCAGTCGGCGGTTTGCACGGTAAAAGCGACGTGTTTACCGTCGGGCGAAATGGCGACATTGCCGGCGCTGCGAAGGGAAATGACCTCTTCGAAGGAGGGGACGTGTTGCGCAAATGCCAGATGAGCGGTTACGAGAAGATAAAGGATAGAAACTTGCTTCATACGAATAAAAGGATAAGGATAATGTGCAGCTTTGTTCAGATTATGGGAGCAAACATAGGATTTCCACGCAGGAATCATCGCCCCGATATCCGTACTACTTTCCCTTCTACCTGGTAGCTCAGCCCCAGGGGGCTGCATATCATCCGCAGCGCTGTCGGCAGGTCGCCATATACGAAGGCGCCGGTGAATCGCCGGCCTTCGGTGCCGGTGGCTTCTATTTTGATGTTGTATTGTCGCTGCAATTCGGCAAACACTTCATAGAGCGGTGTTTCATTGAACCGGCTTTCGCCTTGCATCCAGCCGGGCCAGGAATCGGTAATAGAACTGAGCGGCTGCCATACGCCGTTGCGGGCCGCCGCTTTCTGGGTGGCGCGCAGGGTTTGTTTGGCGCCACCGGGCACGGCAGCCTGTACAACGCCTTCGTAGCAGGCCACGTCGAAAGCGCCACCGCGATACCGCACGGTGAAACTGGTGCCCAAAACCGAAACATAGCCCCCGGCCGTTTCAACGATAAACGGCGCCACGCCTTTCTGTACGGTAAAGAAAGCCTCGCCGATGAGCTTTACCCGGCGTTCTTCGTTCCATTTTTCGTCAAAAATTTCCACCGAGGAAACGGCGTTCAGCCGGACGGTAGAGCCATCGGGCAGCGTCGCGGTTTTTTGTTCGCCGGTGACAGTCGCCACGATATGCGGGGCAGCCGGGGAAGGGTTCCACCACAGCGTCCAGGCGAAAACAGCCAGTGTGAATACCGCGGCCGCGGCTACCGCCCATTTTATCCAGTATTGCCGGGATGCGCCGCCACTACGAACGCGTTTTTTGGACGTCAGACCGGGCGACAGGCGGTCCCACATTGCCTGGGCGCCGGCATCGGGCAACTGCAGCCGGTCCGCTGTTTCCACGATCCGCCGGAATACCGGAAAATCGGGATGCTGCTCCAGCTCCTGCCGCTCGGCTTCGCTGAGTTCGCCGCTAAGCCAGCGGGCAAGCAAGGTGTCGTCCGAAAAAGTTTGCATATTTATTTTCGGGTCGGTTGTTGTCCTGTTGTACAGCAGATTCCAACCCGGCTGTTCATGTTAAACGAAATGAATGATTCAAACCCTACCTTATTCTCCCTGAAAACAATTTCTGAGTTCTACCAACGCCCCGTGCATCCGTTTTTCCACGGCTTTCACGCTCAGGCCCAGCCGTTCGGCGATTTCGGCGTAGGTCAGTTTTTCCACCCGATTCATCAGAAAAACGACCCGTTGCCCTTCCGGCAATTGCAGCAGTGCAGCATCCAGTTTGTCCTGAACCTCTTTGGCTTCCAGATCGTAATCGGCAGCCGGGGCGCCTGCCGGAACCACCCGTTCGGCATACTGCATAAATTTAAAACTGACCTGTTGGCGCCGGGCTTCGTCGAGAAACAAATGACCGGCCACCGTGTAGAGAAAACTTTTGGCTTTTTCCGGCGGCACGGCCTGGCAATTTTTCCACAACCGCAAAAACGATTCCTGCACAGCGTCTTCCGCGCCCGCCCAATCGCCCGAGCGAAAAAACACGAAATGCCGCAAGGGTGCAGCATAGCGGAAAAACAGCTCGCGAAAAGTGGAAGGATGGCAAGTATCGTGTTCCAGCATAGGCAGGGCCTGGCCTTGTTGTTGATTCGTTGATTTGTTGATTCGTTGATTTGATCCGGGAACGTTCAAATCAACGAATCAACGAATCAACAAATCAACGAATCAACACAAAAAAAATTACCCTGAAGGGTAGGGTGCTTCATGCCTTTTCCCGTTTTTAGCGGAAACTAAATACACCCTGCGTATGAGTCACCTCGATCGTCGCGCTTTTTTAGCGCCGGGCCGAAGGGCCAAAACATTTTCCCTGCCGCTGGAAAACCAAACTATTGAGCGCATTCCGGCGCTTGAAACAAAGCTGGCGGCCCGGGCCGCTTCCCCACCCGATTCCGGCCTGGCGCCATACACCGGCCCCTGGACGCGCGAAACAGTGATCCACTTGTTGCGCCGCACCCTGTTTGGGCCGGTAAAGGCCGACGTGGATTATTTTCTCGGCAAAACGATGGAAACAGCCGCGAATGAAATCCTGTACGCCCCTTTCACGCCGCCGCCGCCGCCGGTAAACGACTACAACAACCCCGATTTCACTGATCCCGACGTGCCGTTTGGCGAAACATTTGAAAATACGCCGTTGAACGTCAATGCAGAGTTTTACCGGGTGGAAAGCACCCGCGCCTGGTGGACGCGCCTGATGCTGAACAGCAGCCGGAGCATCCGCGAAAAGATGACCCTGTTCTGGCACAACCACCTGCCGGTTCAGTTTGCCGAAGCCTTTTTCGGCAGTATGCTCTATCGCTACACCAAAACGCTGCGCGCCAACGCCCTCGGCAATTTTAAAACCATGATGCGGGAAATCACCCTCGACCCCGCCATGCTGATCTACCTGAACGGCTATCTCAACTCCCGCCTGGCGCCCGACGAAAACTACGCCCGTGAGATCCAGGAACTTTTCGTCATCGGCAAAGACCTGCCCCAACATTTCACCGAAGACGACGTAAAAGCCGCGGCCCGCCTCCTGACCGGCTGGAAAACCGACGGATTTGCCCATTTTTTCTTCGCCAACGACCATGATACCGGCGACAAACAATTCTCCGCGTTTTACAACAACCGCAAGATCACGGGCCGGAGCGGCCCCGGCGCCGGCGACGCCGAACTCGACGATTTTCTCGACATGCTGTTCGAACATCCGGAAGCCGCCCGTTTCGTTTGCCGTAAACTGTATCGCTTTTTCGTGTTCCATGACATCGATGCCCAAACGGAACAGAACGTGATCGAACCGCTGGCGCAAATTTTCCGCGATAACAACTACGACATTCTGCCGGTGCTGGATGTGCTGTTTAAAAGCGAACATTTCTACGATACGCTCAACCATGGTGTCGTGATCAAAAGTCCGGTGGATATGAGTATCGGACTTTTCCGCCAGTTCGGGGTCACGCTGCCCGGCAACGCCGACCTGCTCGACAATTTTGTCATCAGTTTATACCTGAACTATGCCATGTCGGCCATGCTGCAAATGCCCGGCGACCCACCCAACGTGGCCGGCTGGCAGGCGTATTACCAGATACCCGGCTTCGACAAGTTATGGATCAATACGGGCACCTTGCCCAAACGCGGCGAGTTCACCGCCGCAATGGTGTTTTTTGGCATCAACGCGGTGAACAACAAAGCCGTGATCGACCCGCTGAGCTGGGCTTCCTCCCTGACCAATCCCAGCAATGTCAACGACCTGATCGACGAATCACTCGAACTGTTGCTCGGGTTGCCGGTATCGCAAATGGTCAAGGATTCCCTGAAGCCTATCCTGCTTTCGGGCCTGCCCAATGAAAGTTACTGGACCATCGGCTGGAGCCTTTGGCAGGGCGACCCCTCCAATGAAATGCTGGCCGGCGCCATCCGTACACGCCTGCAGGCCTATCTCTGGCGCGTATTGCAAATTGAAGAATATCAATTATCCTAAGTTTGAACTTCAAACTTCAAACTTCAAACTTCAAACTATAAAGTAAATGAAACGTCGCAACTTTCTTAAAAATATGACGGCAGGGGTGGCCATACCTTCCCTGTTCAACGGCCTCGGCATACATGCTTATGCCGCCAGCCCGTTTTCTCCGCTTTTAAACGCCCTTACCACCGACACTGATCACGTGTTGGTGCTCATTTTGCTGAATGGCGGCAACGACGGATTGAATACCGTGGTACCGCTGGATCAGTACGACCGCCTGGTTAAGGGCCGCTCCAATGTGATATTGCCCGAAAACAGCCTGCTCCCGCTCAGCGGCGCGCCCACGCTCGGCCTGCATCCGGCCTTGCAGGGATTTCGCAGCCTGTACGACGAAGGTAACCTGCGGATCATTCAAAATGCAGGTTACGCCGGACAGAGTTACAGCCACTTCCGCTCTACCGACATCTGGATGTCCGGCTCCGACTCCGACGAGTATTTCCCCAGCGGATGGGCCGGACGGTACCTGGCTTACGAATATCCAAACTTTCCGATGGATTATCCCAATCCCGACATGCCGGATCCCCTGGCGGTCGAGATCGGTTACTCCATGTCGCTTACGCTCATGGGGCCGACAACCGGCATGGGTTTTGTGATCGCCAACGCGGATGATTTTTACCAACTGCTGGCCGGGGTGCAAGACCCCGCCCCGAATACGCCGGCGGGCGAACAGCTCGCGCATGTACGCCTGATCGCGCAACAGTCGCGGGTTTACGGCCAGGCGGTGATCGCGGCGGCCGATAAAGTGACCAACCAAAAGCCGTACCCCGATAACGCATTGGCCAACCAACTCAAAATAGTTGCGCGCCTGATCGCAGGAGGCCTGAAAACCCGCCTTTATGTAGTGAGTTACAACGGTATCCCCAATGTGGGCAATTTCGACACCCACGATACGCAGGTAGACCCCGATGACCATACCAAAGGAACGCACGCTATGTTGCTGGAACAACTCGGCGACGCGGTAAAGGCCTTTTGCGACGACTTGCAATTCCTGGGAATAGCCGACCGGGTGACGGGCCTCACCTTCTCCGAGTTCGGCAGGCGTATCACCAGTAACTTCAGCGGCGGTACCGATCACGGCGAAGCGGCGCCCCTGTTTATGTTCGGCAAACCCGTTGCAGGCGGCGTATTGGGCAACAATCCGCAAATACCGCAGAATCCGACGGTAGAAGATAACCTGCCGATGGAATTCGACTTCCGTTCCGTGTACGCCACGGTGCTGCGCGACTGGTTCTGCGTACCGCCGGAGGATATTCCTTCCATCTTGCTGCACGATTTCCCCTATCTCGATCTGTACGAAAACGGCGTGCCCTGCCTGTCTACGGCTGTGCACGACGCCAACCAGGCCGCCGGCAAATCGCTGCTCGGCGCCTGGCCAAATCCGTTTAGTTCCGGAATCACCCTGGAATACGAAACCGCCGGAGGGCTCACGCTGGTACAGTTGCTCGATGCATCGGGTAAAGTTGTTGCCACACCGGTAAACCGCTGGCAACCCAAGGGCAAATACCAGGAATACTGGGATGCGCCGGGTCTGCCGGCAGGCACTTATTTCTGCCGTTTGCTGAACAACGGGCGGCAGCAGACAAAAACAGTCGTAAAAATGTAAAAAGGCTTATCAGGGTAAAATCCCGGAACCGTGTCTTAAAGTCGATACTTCTGATTTTACGGGTAACTCCGAATGCCCGGGGCTGTCTCATTAGTAATTGAACATTGTAAATTGAACATTGGGCATTGAACATTTCAATTTGAAAAATTTAAAATTTGAAAGTTTCCAATTTTTAATTTGGAAATGTCCAATGTTCAATGACCAATTTACAATGTTCAATTACTACCGAGTCCCCCCCTATCAAACCGTCGCCAACTTCCACCGCCCCTTCGTAAACAACCACAGGGTGAACAACCCGACGGACGTTTCCGAAACGAACACGCCCCAAAATACGCCCGATTGCGCCCAATCCTGCGATATGGCGAGGTAATAACAAAGCGGGATCTGGATCAGCCAGAAGAAAACCAGGTTGATCAGGGTAGGCGTCCGGGTGTCGCCGGCGCCGTTGAACGCCTGCACCGAAACCATCCACCAGCCGTACACGAAATAACTGTACGACAGGATTTGCAGCCACTCGCCGCCGACGGCAATGACGCCCGCGTCTTCCGAAAAAATGCGCATCAGCGATTCGTTGTACAGAAAATAAAGCACCGATACGCCTACCAGGAAAATCATGTTGTAAAAACCGATTTTCCACACCGCCGACTCGGCGCGGTCGGGATTGCCGGCGCCGAGGTTTTGCCCGACCAGGGTAGCCGCGGCGTTGGACAAGCCCCATGCCGGCATCATGGTAAACATCATAATACGTATGGCGATGGTGGAGCCGGCCACCGCCTCGCTGCCCACTCCGGCCAGTATGCGCATCAGGAATATCCAGGACGTCATGGCCACGATCATTTGCCCGACGCCGCCCAGTGAAGTGCGCACGATGTTAAGTATCACACGGGCGTCCCAGTAAAGCTGGGTCGATAGAACCCGGATGTGTTTTCCGCCTTTGAACAGCGTCCACAATTGGATGGCCACGCCGACGCCCCGACCGATCGTGGTAGCGATGGCCGCTCCTTCAATGCCCATCGCAGGAATGGGGCCCCAGCCGAATATAAGCAGGGGATCGAGCAGGATGTTGACGCCGTTGGCGATCCAGAGCACGCGCATGGCAATGGCCGCATCGCCGGCCCCGCGAAAAATGGCGTTGATCACGAAAAGCAGTACGATGACGGCGTTTCCGCCAAGCATCCACTGCGTATAGCGGTATCCGTGCTGGATGCTCCATTCGTCGGCGCCCATCAGCGCGAGCAGTTCTTTGGGAAAAAAGATGCCGGCCACGGCAAACGGCAGGGAGGATAACAAGGCCAGAAAAATGGATTGAATGGCCGCTACGCCGGCCTCCTCCCTGTTTTTTTCCCCGATCCTTCTGGCGATAATCGCCGTCACGGCCGTGGACACTCCCATGGCGATGGAGTAGAGCAGAAACAGGTACGTTTCGGTCAGCCCGACCGTGGCCACCGCCGAAGCGCCCAGCTTGCCGACGAAATAAATGTCTGCCACCGCGAAGGTGGATTCCATGACCAATTCCAGGATCATGGGTACCGCCAGCAGAAAAATGGCCCTTTTCAGGCCGATTTGCGTGTAATCGGCTTCCGTGCCCCGGATGGCGTCGCTGAGTTCTTTCCAAACACTCTGTTTTGACATGGGTAGTTCTTTTATTTTCAGACGAGCAAAACTACACAATATGTTTTAAAACAAAAAGGTGTGAATGCGACTTTTTAAGGGGGAGATTGATTGGTTTGCGAAAAAATATCAAAAGCACCCATATCCAATTTTTACCCTAAAAAATACATGCGCATTTTACCAACGCCTTTTACCGGGATGCTATCTCTTTTCGTACACGAAAATTTATTTTTCAGGAGGGAATATGTGGTTTCGGAAATATTAATGCGCATCGGTTCGGAATAAGTTTCCATCCTGGAGGCAATATTTATCGTGCTTCCAAAAATATCATAGATATATTTTTTTATGCCGACAACACCGCCCACCACTCTCCCGCTATGAATTCCGATACGGATGAGCATAGTAATACGATGATTTCTATTGCGCCTTTTGCAGTAATCAATGATCTCAAGGGCCGCTCTGGCTATATTTTCTGCGTGGTTCGGGTCTTCTTCAGGCATACCGGATACGGCCATATACGCATCGCCGATCGTTTTTATCCGCTCGCAATTATATTTTTCCATGATATTATCAAATGCGGTAAAAAGATCATTCAGGGTATCTATCAAAACACCGGGGTCCAGCCTGGCCGATAATTTGGTAAATTCCACAATGTCTGAAAAAAATACCGTGACATTATCGAACTCCCTTGGCGAGGTTTTTCCATTTATTTTCAGGTCTTCAGCAACGCTTGCAGGCAAAATGTTGAGCAATAACTGATCGGATTTTTTCTTCTCCATTTCAATGCTTTTTCGTTGTAAAAAATTGATCCGCCTGGCTTTCTCGAATGAATAGGCACTGAAGAATCCGACAATTGCGCTGGAAATATAAAAGAAACTGTTATTGATAAATATCGGGAATTTCGGATTTGCGAAGCCGCCTGTTATCATCTTTTGTTCAAAAATAGAAACTACCAGATAACCGGCCGTAATCGCCACAATACTCAGCGAAGCAAAGGCAAAACGCAACTGGCTGAAAGTACCGATCCAAATAATAACCAGCATTAAACCGGAATAATAATAACTGTATCCGGGTTCCGACTCATGGGAAAAATAGATCATAAATACGATTCCGTATCCCAACAACAGCGTGGTTACAAAAATTACCGGGGCATATACTTTAGAGAACGACCGCGAATAGGAACCTGCCAGGATTAAAAGGAGCAGTGGAACAACAATGGCAAAGCGAATAAACCAGGTTTTTTCTTTTGTAAGGGGCAGCATGTGTTCATCCAGAATGCCGAAAAGAGCATACAATATTGCGCTTAATACAATACCCAGGCGTACGATGGTTATAGAGTCGCTGCAGTATTGATTTAAAAACTCTTTTTCGAGTTCCGGTTC
>CALEYM010000790.1 GCA_937926185.1 uncultured Bacteroidota bacterium
TATTCTTGGCGGGCTGCTATATTATTTCACATCGGCAAAGAATTCCTTCACTTTGTCTTTGTGAACGATCATTTGCTTGTAGGTATAGCGGCCGGTAGCAGGGTCTTTCACGGCTTTTACCACTTTCACGTGGTCTTTGCCGGAGCCGGCGTTGGCGGCACGTTGGGCTACCCGGGCGTTTTTAGAAACTTTTTTAGCCATGATTACTCCGTTTTATGGTGTGAGTAGTTGGTTGGTGATCAGACTTATTTGATCTCGCGGTGCACGGTGTATTTGCGCAGAATGGGGTTGTATTTTTTCAACTCCAGGCGTTCCGGCGTGTTTTTCCGGTTTTTCTGCGACACATACCGCGAGGTGCCGGGCATACCGCTGTTCTTATGCTCGGTACATTCGAGGATAATCTGTAAACGGTTGCCTTTACTTTTCTTTGCCATATTGTTTGATATTGGATATTCGATTGGATAGTTAGCGGCGACAAACGGAGGGGTAAAGTAAATTACCCGGTTGTTCGGCCGGTTTCATCACGCATGGTCAGCGTAATATACGATTTCGCCTTTTTTCTCCAACTTTTTGATGTAGGCGTACAAACCCAGTTTATTGATGGTACGCAAAGCAGAGGCGCTTACTTTCAGCGTGACCCACTCGCCCGTTTCCGGCATAAAAAAACGTTTCGTTTGCAGGTTGGGATAAAACCAGCGTTTCGTTTTGCGGTTGGAGTGCGATACGTGATTGCCCGTAATGGGCTTTTTTCCCGTCAAATCACAAACTTTCGACATGACTCTTGTTACGTGTATGGTTTTGAAAAAAACGCCCAAACGAATCGGGCGATACTTTGGTGACTCCGAGAGGACTCGAACCTCTAACCTTCTGATCCGTAGTCAGATGCTCTATCCATTAAGCTACGGAGCCATTTCGCTTTTAATTTCGGGGTGCAAAGATAAGCGTCCCGTAAGCGAATTTCCAAACCTGATTTTATTTTTTCACAAATTTCTCTGAACGAACGGCATCATTGCGCCCAAAAGAGAGCACGTAAACGCCTTTGGGCAGCTGGCTGGCGTCAAATTCCCATATATTTTGGGAGAAAGGATCGGGCGTAATGGTTTCTTCGTAGAGTTGTTGGCCCAGCATATTATAGATCCGGAACCGGTAAGGGTTGTAGCCGGGTGTTTGATACCGTACCCGAAGCATGTGCTCCACGGGATTGGGCCTTACCCACTGAATGGCCAGGGGGCCGGTGGGCGCGCCGCCGCAAAGGTCCTGGACGGCTTTGGTGGCCGCGGCTACGTCGAGTCGTCCGCCGGTGGAAGTGATGTTTTGTAGCGTCGTGTTGGGCGATACGTTTTGCAGGATCACGTCGCGCACGCGCCTGGCGCAGGTTGCCGGCTGGGTGAGCGCATCGGCGGTGAAGTTGACGCAATCCAGCGCATAGATCAATCCCACCGCGCCCGTCACGTGGGGAGTGGCGGCCGAGGTGCCGTCGAAGGCGCCGTATTTGGGTTGGTTGCCATCGCTGCGGGTGGTGTAGGTGCCTTGCCCCGGGGCGCCGAGATCGATATGGATTTCCCCGTAGCCGGTGGTGGCCGCTTTTTTATCAAATTTATCCACGTTATTGACGGTGATCAGGTATTCGCTGGGGCAGGTGCTGGGCATATCGCCCTGGGTGTCCACATTCACGTCGATATTGGCGGTGGCGCCCACGCTCAGTACGCCCACTTTTCCCAGGGAGTCGTAAACGGCGCACCACAGGGGGTGGTTGGCTGCCCGTTCATAGTTTATTCCGAACGACGCGTTTGTCACCACCACAAAAGCGCCCTGCGCGCCGTTACTGGCGTTGTATAAACGGCGCATTTTGGCCACATAATTGTAGCCGGAGATGATCTCGTCTTCGTATTCCACGTTGGCCAGGTTCATCAGTTTGACCGCCCAGTTGACGCCGGTCACGCCGGTGAGGTTATTGCCGCGCGCGCCGATAATGCCGTTTACCGATGTGCCGTGGGAGGCCGGGGCGCCGGGCGAATCGTCTTCAGTGCGCGGATTCCAGCCCCGGTAGTCGTCGGTGTACCCGTTGTTGTCGTCGTCGAGGCCGTTGCCGGGAATTTCGCCGCGGTTGTACCAGATGTTCGGCGCCAGGTCGGGATGGTCGAGCAGCGCGCCTTTTTCAAGTACGGCTATTACCACCGTGTCGCCTGCCGGCGTGAGGCCGCCGGTGGATACATCCCAGGCGGCAGGCATGCCGATGAGGTCCATGTCGTCCTGCAAATTCCAGCTGGGGTCATTGGGAATGGTGTTGCGTTCATAGGCCCGCCAGTTCCATTGGGCGGCGCCGATGCCGGGCACACGGCGGGCAGTGGAGAGCAAAACCTCTGCCGCGATGGCAGCCTCCTCGAATCCGAGCAGGTAGATCCGCCATTCCGGGGCGACCGTTTTTTTCAGCGTTACCGCACTACCGGCTGATCGGCTCAACTGGGTCAGCACGGATTCAATGCCGGCGTCGGCTGTCAGTTGGATCAGCAGTTCACCCGCGCGGCGTTCCGCCTGCTGGCCGGACAGCGCGACAAGGCCCGTCGCACAGAAGAGGAATGTGAGGAGATGTTTCAGCATGTTGCGCCGTTTATAGGTTTGGAAAGTTTATGAGGTTTAGAGGGTTTAGAGGGTTTATGAGGGTTTAGAGGGTTTAGAGGGTTTATGAGGTTTAGAGGGTTTAGAGGGTTTAGAGGGTTTAGAGGGTTTAG
>CALEYM010000791.1 GCA_937926185.1 uncultured Bacteroidota bacterium
CACGGGTTGCACCCGTGGCTATTCATATTCAACCGCTTCGCGGTTATAACCTGTTAATACACGCCACTATCGGGGTCAGGAGATGTTGGTTTTGTGGGTAATCGATAGCCTCATAAACCCTCATAAACCTTTATAATCCCTCATAAACAAAATATCCGAGTATATTTGAGCGAATCAAAATCCCTGTTTCGCGTATGAAAAAGCTCCGTGTACTTTGTTTCTTTTCCCTGATTGCTTTTTTATTTACCCAATGTGTTGCTTCCCGTCAGTTGCGTCTTGCGCAGAAAAATGCCGAAACGGTGCGGTTGTGGTTTGAAGAAGGCTGGAACCACAACCGGAATGAAGAACTGCTGGAAAGGGTGTTTGCCCCTGATTGGGAAGACGGCAACCCGCTGCGCGCCGACCAGACCGTCGGGATAGAAGGTATGCGGCAATTCGTGAAATTTTACCAAAAAGCTTTTGCCGATGCCCATTTTACCATCACGCACCTGTTTGCCACCGATAAACAGGTGGCGATCCGGTACGAAGTGTCTGCCATCCACGTCGGCGATGCCTTTGGAGTGCCGAAAACCGGTAAACATTTTACCTCGACGGGTATTCTGATCTACGACATGGAAAACGGCAAGATCCGGCGCAGCTGGCAGGAGTTGGATCTGATGGGCATTTTGAAACAGTTGAAACCGGAGGATTGAATGCAAGTCGCAAGTCGCAAGTCGTAAGTCGCAAGTCGTAAGTCGTAAGTCGTTATTCTCCTTCCAGCACCGGCAACAACACCTCCACCCGTGTTCCGCTCCGGGCGCCTTCGTATTTTTCGCCCAGGTCGGTGATCTTGACGAATTGGCTGCCGGGATTTTTTCGCAGTTGGTGCAGCAGGCCAAGGCGTTCGCGGGTGATTTCCATGCCGCGGGAGCGATGGGATTGATAGCCGGCCTGATTATTTTGTTTTTCCTTGCCTTTGTTAAAGCCCACGCCGTTATCCTCGATGACGCAAAGCAGCATGCGTTCATCTTCGGACAGGTGGAATTCGATGCGGAGGTTGCCTTTCAGGAGCGGGCGCAGGCCGTGTTCGATGGCATTTTCCACAAAAGGCTGCACGATCATGGTGGGTATCATCAGGTCGCCGGTGTCAACGCCGGGCGGCATGATAACCTGGTAGTTGAGTTTGTCGCGGAAGCGGAGTTTCCGGTTCAGGTCGAGATAGCGGTTGAGGAATTCCACTTCCTGTTCCAGGGTTACTTCTTCCAGGTCGGAATATTCCAGGGTATGGCGCATGAGTTTCGCGAAGCGGGCGAGGTAGGTTTCTGCCTCGCCGTTGCGGCCGGAAGTAATGAGGCCCTGGATGGCGTTGAGGGCGTTGAACAGGAAATGGGGGTTCATTTGGGCGCGCAGGGCGCGCAATTGCAGGCTGGCCACGCGCAGTTTGGCCATCTGGGCTTCCTGGCGGCTGCGTTCGAGGTTGTGGCGGGCTTCTATTTCCTGGCGTTCGCGGTCGCGCACCTGGTTGTAGTGGCGTTCGGTGAGTTCGGTGGCGTGGCGTTGCCACAGGTAGGCATGCTCATAATCGGCGCGGATTTCGCAGAGTTGGGCCAGGGCGTGGCTGATCTGGGCCAGGTGGTTTTGGTCGAGTCCTTTACTGCCGTATTCAAAGGCTTGTTCGAAGTGTTTTTCGGCCTGTTCCAGGTCGTTCAGTTGCCAGAGCAGTTCGGCCCGCCAGCTTTGTATTTTGCAAAGGTTGGTGAAATCGGCGGGTTTGGAGGGGTTGGGGAATTGCGCCGTGGCTTCGTCGAAGAGAGTAGCGGCACGTTGGTTGTCGTTTTCCAGCAGCGCCAGGATGCCGAGGTTGGCCAGGGCGTGGGCCTTGGCTTCGGGTTCTTCTTCTTCGGCGAAACGGAGCACGTTTTCAAAACATTCGCGGGCGTGTTCCGTATCGTTTTGGGCCAGGGCCGCGCGTCCGGCGTTGAGATAATGCCAGGGCAGGCGGGGACGCAGCTGGTGCGTTTCCACGATGGGCAGCACCCGGAGGTAAGCGTCCACGCTGTTGTCCTTCTCGTCGAGGCGTTCGTACAGGTCGCCCAGGCCGCTGATGACGAGGGTCAGGATGTAGTAATCCTTCAGGCTGGCATTGTCGCCCAGGCTCAGCAGGCCGCGTTCGGCCTCCTGCAGGCTGTTCAGGGCCTGGCGGTGATTGCCCAGGTGCAGGTGCAAGAAGCCTTCACGGCAGGCCAGCAGGGCGCGCAGATTGGGCGCCTCCAGCTTGCCGAGGTAGCGGTGTGCGCGATCGAGGCATTGTTCCACGGCAGGCCAGTCGCGTCGGTTGAGGTGCACGGCTGCCGTGTCGAGCCAGATTTCGGCCAGGGGGAGTGGTTCGGCAATACTTTCAAGAATGGCTGTTGCCGAGGCAAAATGTTCCAGCGAGCGGTCGAAGTGGCGCCACTGGTTTTCCAGAAATGCCCGGTGGCGGTGGTAGGCCAGGCGGATGTCAAAAGGCGCCGGGGCATTGATTTCAGATTCCAGTTCATGCACTACGATGCGGGCCTGGTCGAAGTTGGTAAAAACCAGCCGGCCCAGAATTTCGCACAACCGGCGCAGGTGAGCCAGGTCGGCGGCTTGGACGGAAAGCGTGTTTGACATCGTTTGCAAAGGTATCACCGATTTTTACGACTTTGCGCCGCAAAAATTTTACAAACCATGAAACAATTGTCTGGCCTTCCCGTGTTGTTATGCCTGCTGGCTTTTGCCTGTCAAAATCCATCCTCCGATCAACAAAAACTACCCGATCCCGTGCGCCCATCCATTTTCCAACCCGATCAGTTCACAGCGCCCCGTCCGGAAAAAAAGCCTAAAGAACTCATCTCCGCTTCCGGCGACAAACGCATCGACGAATATTACTGGCTCAACGAGCGCGACAACCCGACAGTGAAGGCTTACCTGGAAGCCGAAAACCGCTACGCCGACTCCGTGCTCGCCCCCGTGGCCGGCATGCAGGAAAAACTGTTTGCCGAAATGAAAGCCCGCATCAAGCAGGACGACAACTCGGTGCCTTATCTGAAAAACGGCTACTGGTATTACACCCGCTTTGAAACAGGAAAGGAATATCCCGTTTATTGCCGCAAAAAGGGCAGCCTGGAAGCGCCGGAAAGCATTCTGCTCGACGTGAACGAACTGGCCAAGGGGCAGCCCTACTGCTTAGCCGTCGGCCTGAACGTGAGCCCCGACAACCGGCTGTTGTTTTATGTCACCGACTTTACCGGCCGCAACCTGTTCAAAGGCCAGATCAAAGACCTCGAAACGGGCAAGCTGCTCGCCGATCAGTTCGCCGGTACCCTGGCCGGCTCCAGCGCCTGGGCCAACGACAGCCGCCACCTGTTTTATGAAACCAAAGACCCCGTGACGCTCCGAACCGACAAGATATGGCGCCATGCCCTTGGCAGCGACGGCAAAAACGACGCCATGGTGTACCACGAAACCGACGAAACGCTCTATCTCTACCTGTCCAAATCCAAATCGGAACAATACATCTTTATCAACCACGGATACACCGACAACCTGGAAACCCATTATCTCGACGCCAATACGCCGATGGGCGAATTCAAGGTGGTGCGCCCGCGCGAAAAAGACTTTTTCTACCACATAGAAAACCACGGCGACAAATTCCTGATCCGTACCAACTGGGATGCCCGAAACTTCCGCCTGATGGAAGCCCCCGTCAGCGATCCGCGTCAGGCCAACTGGACAGAAGTGATCCCGCACCGCCCCGACGTGCTGTTCGACAGTTTCGAGGTGTTTAAAGATTTCGTGGCGATCACCGAACGCAAGGGCGGACTCAAACAACTGCACATTATCCACTGGGCCGACAAAAAAGACCATTACCTCGATTTCGGCGAACCCACTTACACCGTCAGCGCCGACGCCAACCCGGAATACGACAGCAAAAATTTCCGCTATTATTTTTCCTCGCTGAAAACGCCCGGCTCTATTTTCGACTACGACATGGAAACCCGGCAAAAAACGCTGCGCAAAACCGATCCTATCCTGGGCGGTTTCGACCCGAACAATTACGAAACGGTTTTCCTATGGGCTTCAGCCCGCGACGGGGCGAAAGTACCTGTTTCGGTCGTGTACCGTAAAGGCCTGAAACGCGACGGCAGCGCCCCTTGTTTCCTCGTCGGCTACGGTTCTTATGGTTTCTCCTACGATCCCGGGTTTAACCGCGACGTGGTGAGCCTGCTCGACCGCGGCTTCGTGCATGCCATCGCCCACATCCGGGGCGGCACTGAAATGGGCTACGGCTGGTACGACGACGGCAAAATGCTGCGCAAAATGAACACCTTCACCGATTTTATCGACTGCGCCGCCGCCCTTTGCAACGAAAAATACACCTCTGCCGACCGCCTGTTTGCCAGCGGCCGTTCGGCCGGCGGACTACTCATGGGCGCCGCGGCCAATTTGGCGCCCCAACAATTTAAAGGTATCATTACCGGCGTGCCCTTTGTAGACGTGCTCACCACTATGAGCGACCCCAGCATTCCGCTCACCACCGGCGAATACACCGAATGGGGCAACCCGGCCGTCAAAGCCGAGTACGATTATATGAAACAATACTCGCCCTACGACAACCTCAAGGCGCAGGACTACCCCAATATGTTGGTGCTCACGTCCTTTTCCGATTCGCAGGTGCAATACTTCGAACCCGCTAAATACGTGGCCCGCCTGCGTGATCTGAAGACCGATAAAAACGTGTTGCTGTTTAAAACCAACATGAGCGGCTCGCACGGTGGCTCCTCCGGCCGCTTCGAACGGCTGAAAGAACGCGCAATGGAATTTTCGTGGATGATGGGACTGCTGGGTATGAAGGAGGAAACAGTAAAGCAGTAAAAAGTTTGAAGTTTGAAGTTTGAAGAGGCCGTCTCATAAGTGACTTTCCGGGACT
>CALEYM010000792.1 GCA_937926185.1 uncultured Bacteroidota bacterium
AAGGGGCAGAGCCCCGATAATATTTGTAGAAACAGGCTAAAAACGCGTTTGGAGGTGCAGCGCACCGAAAAGATTACCGGGGCGCTGCCCCTTACACCAATCCGTGTATCGCAAAGTCTACAAATATCGCCGGGGCGCTGCCCCTTTAAACAGTCTCAGTGAAAGGGGCACAACTCTGCTGACAGATTTAAAGGAGACACCTCTTCGCAGACGCCACAGCCCAGTCTGTTTGGAGATGTCACCGCTTCCCGCTTTGCGCGGGACAGGCTCTGCGTCGCGATGACACCTCCAACTGCTGGTAAAATGCCAGTATTTGCCATCATCATAAAAGATTCCACCGTGAATTCGACAATTGCCCACCCGCGACACTATACGGAGGCGGCTTCCTTTACATTTGGTCTGGCATTAAAAACCACCACTTATTTCCCATGAAAAAAACACTGCTTTCCCTGCTTATTGCTTTGCTCTCCGTCAACCTGCTTCCTGCCCAGGGCCCCGGCGATTACCAGTTTCAGTTTCAGTTTGAAAACACCCTCAGGGAATGGGTAAAGGCCCCCGACGGCTCGTGGTTCGGCGCCGGCTGGTCGGTATCGTACCCGGGTTATCCGATGGGCGTGCCGTTCGTGATGAAATGGAATGCCCAAAAAGACAGTATACTTTGGCATACCAATATATCTATGCCCTTGGCAGAACTCATTTGGGATGTTGCCTTGTTGCCAACTTCTGACGGAGGCGTATTTATTGGCGCCGTATTCGACGGCTGCGACTATCCGACGCAGGACGCGTTTGCCCGCCTCGACGCCGGGGGGAATATCCTGTGGGTCAACCAAAGCCCCGAAGAATACCGGGAAGCTTATAAACTTTGGCTTTTCAGGACGCCCAACGGCAATCTGCTTTTTCAAACCGATCAATATCAGGTCGAATCCGACCCGAACGGCGCCCTGAAATGGGCCGATAAAGGGTGGTTCTCCTGGGAAGGCATCGTACCGCGTCAGGAGGGGGATTCCCTGTTTTACGGATATGAGAAACTGGGCGTCGGCAACCCGTTTTCCGGCATTGCGGAACAATCTTTCCCGGACATTATCCGGCACGCCCTTCAGCTGCCGTCCGGCCATTGGCTCTTTTTGGGGAATGATCATATCTACCGCTTGTCGGCAGATTTTTCGGTGTTGGAAAAACAAGCGTTTGCAGGCCAGCAAATTTGGCACAGTCTCTTTGAAACCGGCGGCGACTATTGGGTGGCCGCGGAAAACATTGGCGACGAAGGCCTGCTGCTCCGCATCGACACCGCGACGCTCGGCGTACTGTCTGCCCACAACTTCGGAACCAATTACCGCGTGAAATCCGTCCTGTACGAGCCCGGCGACAGCCTGCTGTGGCTCAGCGGCGAGGCGAATTTTTACCGCAACCGGACGGTTTTCCTGAAATCGGCGCCCCGGAAAAACCCCGTGATCGCCCCCGGCCGCTCCCTTTCCCTCTCCGGCATACGGCTTGAAACGACACCCCAAACGTACCTCGATCTTTGCGGCGGCTTCGACGGGGCAAGCGGTAGAAATTTCGGGATCGAATTTGGAAAGGTATTCGTCACGGTTAAAAACACTGGTAACGTGCCTGTGCAAAAATTCCGGGTGAACGGCTGGTTCGGCCGCTGTTCCTTCATATGCACCGGTTACGAGCAAATTTCGAAACCGTTCGACCTTGTCCTTGCCCCCGGCGACTCGACGGAATTGCTCCTGCTCGACGATTTCGACCTGGACGGCCAGGAAAACAAACCCGCGTTCAATCTTTGTTTCTGGACCGCCGTACCCGACGACCGCCTCGACGCCAAGCCGGAAGACGACCGTTTTTGCCAAACCTTTTCCGTGCTTGTTTCTGATCAGGAGCCAATCGTGTCGCTTCAAAATGTGCAGGCGTTTCCCAACCCCTCGACGGGCGATATAACCTTTAATATCGGGCCGGCCGTACCGGGACAAAGCCCGCATATCATTTCGCTGATCAATCCGGCAGGGCAGACCGTTGCGCGGGAGCCATTCTTTGGGAGTGAATACCGCTTGTCGCGGGGGTTATTGCCCGCGGGTATTTATTTTTATGAAATAACGGCAGGCGTAAAGCGGCTCGTAAGGGGGAAGGTGGTCTTTACCGGCGAATAAACGTTTATCCCAATGCCCGTCTGTTATATCGCTGCCGGTAATCCACCGGCGTCATGCCCGTGATCTTTTTAAACACGTCGCGGAAGGCTTTGGCGTCGGTATAGCCCACGTCGTACATCACTTCGTTCACGTTTTTGCGGCCCGATTCGAGCCATTTTTTCGCCGCTTCCATTTTTACCCGCTGTATGTATTCCACGGGGGTGTTGTTGGTGGCTTTTTTGAAGCGCCTTTCGAAGTTGCGCCGGCCGATGGCAAAGCGGGAAGCCAGGTCTTCCACCGAGATTTTTTCCGCCACGTTGTCTTCGATAAAGGTTTGCGCCAGTTTGATGGGTTCGTCTTCGTGCCATTTTTGCCCGTTGAACATCATAAACGGCGACTGGCTGCCGCGGCCGGCTTCCACGGCAAAATATTTGGCGGCGAGAATGGCAGTTTCGCGATTGGCGTATTTTTCCACCAGGTGCAGGAGCAGATTCCAGTACGAATTGGCGCCGCCGCTGGTATACAGCCGTTGTTCTTCGGTGATAATTTTGTCTGCCACCAGGTTGACTTCGGGAAACATGCGCCGGAAATCATCGGTAAAAGCCCAGTGGGTCGAGCATTTTTTCCCGTCGAGCAAACCCGTGGAGGCCAGTAAAAAAGCGCCCACGCAGAGGCTGGCCACCTCGGCGCCCCGCTCGTACTGGTTTACGATCCAGGGAATAAACGCCCGGTTCCGTTCGATCGCCGCCTGCATGTCGCCGAACAGGGCGGGCACGAAGATCAGGTCGGTTTTTTCCACCTCGCCGATCAGCGAATCGGCATGAACCGAAAATACGCCGTCGTGCAGGCGCACTTCCCGCGTCAGTCCCACCAGGTGCACGTCGAACAGAGCAGGTCTGCCGGCTGCCGTTAAAAACTGGTTGACCGCCGTGAACATGTAGCGCGGATCGCCGATGGCGGCCAGCACGGCTGATTCGGGCACGAGAATGGAAATGTGTTTCATAACGCGGTAATTTAATCACACTGCCAATTTACTGCTTCACGAACAAACCGGAAATGGTGCGCCCGCTTTTCAAGACCTTGATTTTCAAGAGGAAAACGCCTGGAAGTAAATCGCCAATCCTTACGTGCGCGCCGTTCAGGTCAATCTGCCCCTTTTGCATACTGCGTCCTGTAATGTCGAAAATTTCATAAACGCCCGAACCGCCGGCGGGCAGGCGTATGCCCAGGGCGTCACCGGCGACGGGATTGGGGAAAATATCGAGATTTTCTGCCGCGAATACTCCCTTTGCAGCACTCAGGTTGCAGTCGGCAGGAGCGATGCCGAGTTGTTCGAAGCGAAAATCGAATACCTGCAAAGTCGGCGGGTCTATTTGTTGTACGATGGTGCGGCTGGAATCGATGACATAGAAAGTGGGAAAGCCGATGATGTTGTACTGGTTCACCACAGCGTTGCCGCCGCCATTCAATCCGCTGATGGAGGGGTATTCAATATTGTATTGCTGGTCGTAGGCCAGCACCTCGGCATTGGTGTCGTTGTAGTCGATGGCCATGAAAAAAACTTCGGCGGTATTGCAACCGTATTTTTCATAAGCCAGGTTGACCTGAGGGCTGTAGAATTGGCAGGGGATACAGGTGGTATAAAAGAAATCGAGTACGACTACCTTGCCCGAATCGAGGTAGTCGTACAGTTTGTGTGTGTTGCCGTGTGTGTCCGTTACCGTGAAATTGGGCGCGGGATTGCCGATTTGAGCGAGGCCTGAAAATGAAAGCACTGCGAAAACCGGTATGGAAAGTATAGTTTTTAAAAAATTCATGTTCCTTGCCATTGTAATGATAAAAGAAAAACCTCAGTACGAGCTTATTTTACCCGCATAAATGCCTTCCGGCATTGCCAGCCGGACGAGATACGCGCCAGCCGGCAGCTGCCCGACTTCTGCTTCCAACAAACCGCCCGAACCGGAAGGCAGGGTCGAGGAAAACAGCTGCCTGCCAGTCAGATCGGATAACGACAAGCGGGCGCTGCCGCTTATATCCGTTGTTGGTAGTTGTACGGACAGTTTTCCGGAAAAGTACCAGGCTTTCAGCGGTCGGGCAGCCACTGCATCCCGGGTTGGCGTAGTCATTTCATAAGGGCAAAGGCGCAGCAGTTGTAACCGGATGGTCTCATCGATGGCGTGATTTCCACCCACGACGTAAATACAGCTGTCGAGGGCGACCATGTTGTGGTAGTTTCTGCCGCGTGGGAGCGGGATGCCCGCGGTGTAAGTATTGGTTTGGGTATCAAAAATATACACTTCGTCCCTTTCAAGAAAAGAGTGGTAGCCGCCGGCGAGAAAAATTTTGTCGCCGATGGCGGCGCCGCGCAAGCCGTGGGTAGCGGCGGGAAACATGGGCAGTGCAGCCCAGGAATCGGTGGCGGGATCGTAGCGGTGAGCGAGCTTGTTGGGCGCCGTGTAGCCGCCGCCACAGAAGCGGTAAATATGCCCTTCCGCGGCAACGTGGGCGCCATACCAGAATCCGTTGTCCGGCAGGTTGTTTTTTGTAATCCAGGCATCTGCGGCCGGGTCGTAGCTCTGGCACAGGTTTGCCATACCTTGTCCGGCGAGGCTGTATAATACCTCGTTGAGCGCAACGGCGTAATGGATGGCGCGGGGCGCGGTCAGGTCGGCCGCCTGCTGCCAGGAATTGGCAGCGGGGTCGTAAATGTAGTGGTGTTTTAATGGCGTTCCGGAGTTAGGGAAACCGCCGCCAAAAAAGTGGATTTTACCACCATTGGCCGCGGCGCCGGCGGGTTGTTGGGCGCGGTAGGGTACGGGCGCGCGGCTTTCCCAGGCGTTGGTAGCCGGGTCGTAAGCGAAGTGATGGTCGGTAGCGCCGCCCGTGCCGCCGCCGCCCATGACGTGTATTTTCCCCCCGGCCACAGCTACCACCGGAAAGGTGAAACTTTCGGGAATGGACGCCAGGGTATCCCATTGCTGGGCCCGGAGACAACGGGGCGGCAGTATGTACAATACGAGGATGAATGATGCGGCTAAAGGGAAACCGGGAAATGTGTACGCAGTGTTCCTCATTTCAATTGATCTGGCGATGAAAGGAAAAAAACAAATGTATGGAAGATTGGGAAAAATAATAATCCAACGACAACTTTAAATCCTTATATTATTCCCTGACTTTTACAAAAAAACACAACGAAAACGGTCATTACCGATGGATCGAAACAAAGAATACATGAACTTGAAGGATATTGCCAATCTGCGTCTGATCAACCAGCAATTAATCGGTACGAACATCCGTACTGTTAAAGACATCGTCGCCCACCTCGGCGCTGTACAGGCGCAAGACTTCGCCATGGCCAAGTGGGCCGTCGGCGCGCGGCTGCCCGGTGTCACCGACGCAGCCGTGGAAAAGGCGCTCGACGATGCCGGGATCATCCGGACCCATATTTTGCGTCCGACCTGGCATTTCGTCGCGGCGGAAGACCTGCGCTGGATGCTGGCGCTTACGGCGCCCCACATCCGGCGCAGGATGGCCACTTATTACCGGCAACTGGGCATGAGTGAAGAGCTTTGTGCAAAAAGCAATAAAATTATCGCCCAGCTCCTTGAAGGCCGCGCGCTCACCCGCGAAGAGATCATGTCGGAACTGAAATTGGCGGGCATCCCGACCGACGAACTGCGTTCCACGCACCTGATGTTCAATGCCGAGATCGAAGGAATCGTCTGCAATGGCCCCCGGCGCGGAAAACAACACACCTATACCCTGATCGACGAACGAATACCGCCCGCGCGGCCCCTGCACCGGGATGAAGCCCTGGCCGAACTGGCCCGCCGGTATTTCGGCAGCCACGGCCCGGCCACGATTCAAGATTATATCTGGTGGTCGGGCTTGCCGGCCGCCGATGCGCGGACCGGGTTGGAAATGGCAAAGCCGGGGCTGCTTTGTGAAAAAATTGAAGGTAAGGCATACTGGTTTAAAGACCCGGGTATGCAGGTCCCGGCCTCTGCGTCCATTCACTTTTTGCCCGCTTTCGACGAATTCTTGGTCGCCTACACCGACCGCGGCGCGGCGCTTGATCCGGCCTTCGGCAAAGCGACCATCACGTCCAACGGTATTTTTAAGCCGATTATCGTGTTGGATGGACAGGTAGTCGGGTTGTGGAAACGAAACGTGGTGAAAGACCGGCTAAAAGTTGAGCCGTTTTATTTTAACCCGGAGAGGGCGTTGGAGCCGGACGCGTTGAAAAAGGTTGTAAAAGCATTAGGCAAATTTTTAGGTCTGCATAAATGATAAATACCCAATTACCTTTCAGGTTTTCCCATGACACGCCCTGGCTAATGTTTGCAGGAATCGATTGATTGCCACTGACCCATTTACCGCCGAGGCTCGGCGGTAGAGAGGCCTAACGTTGGTAAAATTAGTCCGAAAATAAACAAACGTTAGGCCTCTCCGA
>CALEYM010000793.1 GCA_937926185.1 uncultured Bacteroidota bacterium
AATTGCCTTTGTCTTGTCCTGCCATGGCTGTCCTATGCGGTATCTGCGCAGGTTTTTATGCGGCCGGTGGATAATGCGGCCGCCCTGGCGTTGGGCGGCGCCGCTGTGGCCAATCCCGCTATGACAACGGGGCTGTACAACGATGCGCTGCCGGCGCTGGGTGAAAAATCGGGCATGTTTCTGGGCTCAGCGCTGCCTTTCGGCATTAGCGGCTGGCAAACAGCGCATTTTCAGGGTTTTATGCGGGTATCGGCCAACGATGGTTTTGGGTTGGAGGTGTTACATTCCGGAATAGAGGAATACCGGGAGCAGCGTTTTCGGCTCCAGTATGGCCGGCGTTTGAGCAAAAAATTCCTGTTGGGCGGCAGCGCCGACGTGTTGCGCGTATCGGCGGCGGAGTACGGCAATGCGACGGCGCTTACCTTTGGCCTGAGCGTTTTGGCAAACCCTTTGCCCGATGTCTGGATCGGGGCGCGGGTACAAAATCCCCTGCAACTTGAACTGGCCGGCGAAACGATCCCTGCTGTGCTGCGTATCGGGGCGGCCTGGAAAGCCTCCAATACCCTGACGCTGTTGGCTGAAACGGAAAAAGACCTCGACCGGCGGGTACAGGTGAAAGGTGGCATCGAATATCAGCCGGTATCGCTGCTGGTACTCCGCGCCGGCATCCGAACCGAGCCGGCGCGTATCGGTTTCGGCGCCGGGGTCCGCCTGAAAAACGGTCTGGCATTCGACTTCGGTGCTGAATGGCATCCTACCCTGGGCATTACGCCGGCGGCAATGCTGGTTTGGCGGAAATAAATATTGGAAGATGGACGTACTACAATCCTTACTGACCCTGAAAGACCGTATTCGCAAAAGCGAAACGGAAGAAGCGCTGGCGGAACTGGCCGGATTGCTGGAAAATATGGACGCTGATTTGCTGGATGAGGCTTACGCCCTCCAACAGCAAATGAACCTTTGCCAACAACAAAGCCGGCTCAACCTGATTGATTACAAAGAGTATTCGATCCAGTTCAGCAATATCAGTTTTTCCACCCTGCGGCTGATCACGGTGGCCGTCAAACAATTGCAAAACAAACAACACAGCGCGGTGCCTTCTTCCGGTATTTCCGTCACCGACGATGCTGCCCCGCAACCCGTTTCGGCAGTCGCCCCGGGCGAACAACCCGATCTGATGCAATCGGGTTACGCCAAAATGCAGTCGGGCGATTATTCCGGCGCGATGAGCGACCTGACCGGATTTCTGGAAAAAAATCCGCAATCCGGGGAGGCAAAATACCACCTGGCCAATCTGTATGAACAACTTGGTATGTGGGACGAGGCCGTGCACTGGTATTCGGAAACCCTGCATCTGAGCCCGAAAAATGCCATTGCCCTGAACAACCGCGGCACTATCCGGATGGATCAGCTGGCCGACTATGAAAAGGCGTACAAGGATTTTAATACCGCCCTGATAGCCGATCCCAATTTACTCACGGCGCGTTTCAACCGGGGGCTGTCGGCCATGCATCTCAGCCAGTACGCCCAGGCCGTGGCGGATTTTGACGTCTGTATTCAGCAGGAATTTCAAACGGAAACGGCCGCGGGCCTGCGCGGCGTCTGCCGGGTGCATACCCAGGACTACGACGGTTCGATGGCCGACCTGAAAATAGCCCTCAAAGCCGACCCGGATAACGCCTCCTATTGGGGTAGCTACGGACTTTGCCAGTATCACCTGGGGAATTACCGCGACGCCATTGAATTTTTAGACCGCGCGCTCGAACTGGATCCCAATCAGCCTGAAATGCAAACCGTGCGCGGCATTGCCTACTATTTTCTGGAAGAATACGACCCCGCGGAGCAGGATTTTCGCGAATCCGTACGACAGGCGCCCGGGTATGCCCATGCCTGGTTCTTCCTCGGCCTGGTGTATAAAATGCGCGGCGAACCCGCGGAAGCAGTGAAATATCTTAGAGAAGCCGTTGCGCAAAACCCGGAACTGGCTGAAGCTTATGCCATTTTAGGCGTTATCTCCTATGAACACGACCAGTTTGACGAAACCATTCAGTTTTGCGAACGCGCCCTGCAAATTGACCCCGAACAGGAAACGGCGAAAGAATTCCTGGAAAAAGCCCGGGCCGCCAAAGGCAGCGGCGGGTTATGGAAGAAACTGTTTGCATGAGGTGTTGTGTAATACAACGGGAAATATTCAAATTAGGTAACAGATCATCCCAAATGATGACCGGAGTTATTGGGGCGTATCCCTGATTCGAAAGTACTTTGTTAGACGTTTAAAGTGCTGCTTTTCCGCGGCAATTTAGATTTGAAATTATACAGGAGCCTGTCATTGTCCGGCGGTAACAGCGACGGTGACAGGCTTCATTTTTTTACACGTTAAAGCTGAAACATTATGAAAATCCTTCGATGGTTACTGCTTTTAGCGTTTGTGCTTCCGTTTGTTGAATCCTGTAAAAAAGAAGATATGAGCTGCCCTGAAAAAACAGGGGAACTCCGGCTCAATCAGATACAGGTATTAGGAAGTCACAACAGCTACCGCCAAATGACTTACGCGCCGATCCTGCAATTTATGCGCGATAACCCGCAAATGTTGCCGGAAGATTTCAACCCCGACGACTGGGACTACGGGCATGAACCCCTTGAAACCCAACTGAATACTTACGGCATCCGGAGTATCGAACTGGACGTTTTTGACGACCCTGCCGGCGGCTTGTTTTACAACCGCATGGGACTGGCCATACTCGGAATGTCGCCTGAGTCGGGCGAACCTGCTTTGTTGCAGCCGGGGTTGAAAGTGCTGCACTTTCCGGATTTAGATTATAATACCCATTTCCTGACCTTTAAAGACGCCCTGACGGCAGTGAAGGCATGGTCGGATCAACACAAAAAACACATTCCTGTTGTCATTCAGATCGAACCAAAAGAAGACAACCCGTTCGCCATGGTCGGTCCGCCATTCACGAACACTATACCCTTCGGCAAAAACAATCTGGGAACGATCGACGAGGAGATCAAAGCCGTTTTTGGCGCTGACCTGAAAAACGTAATCACGCCCGATGAAGTAAGGGGCGATTTCGAAACGCTCAATGAAGCCATCCTGAAAAACAGGTGGCCGGACATGCACGAAGCGCGTGGAAAAGTGTTGTTCGTAATGGACGGTTCGGGAACGG
>CALEYM010000794.1 GCA_937926185.1 uncultured Bacteroidota bacterium
ATGCCGCAAGGATTCATGCGGCATTGACTGGACGCGCCCACTATGCAAACTACAGCTCCTTCACCTTCAGCCGCATGCCGATAGAGATGCTTTCGCAATTGTTGAGTTTGCGCAACACATCCGAGGGTGTGCCGTACTGGCGGGCAATATCGTCGAGCGATTCATTTCGACGTACCGTATGCCATTGATATTGTTTGAATTGTCGCGCCTCTTCGGGTTTGAGCACCGGTACGGGATCGTCGGCTTTCGACAGACCGGTGTTTTTACCCGGCTTCGCCGGGTTGCTTTTTTCGTTGGCCGCGACCGGTTGTTTTGGCGCTTCGATGCGCAGGGGCGAGTGTTTGAATACATACACGGGGCGCCATACCTTCAGGTTTTCGCCGGCCTGCACAAAATCGGAATTCAAATCATTCCAGGCTTTCAGGTGTTCGCTGTGACAGCCGAGCATGGCAGCTACCCGGTCGACGTGATCGGCCTGCTGGATGGTAGCCGTGAGTTGCCAGTAGCGCCCGTCGCCCAGGTTTGTGTTGGGTGTGGCGTTCAGCCCGTCCAACACGTAGCGGCGTCCGCCGAGACCGTTGAGGTAGCGCAAAAAGGCGGGCATCACGCGGTTGGGCAGCAGCACATAGTAGCCTTTCTCGGAAGCCGGCACGTAATCGCGTTTAAAGCCGGCGTTCAGGGTGCGGATCACCCCGTAGTCGAGGCCCGTGGCATCGGCTATGTCGCGGAAGGAGATATTTTCGTGCACCCGGATGTAGCCGGTGAGTTGTTCGTCGTAATCCGGCTCGATCACCTCCACGTTGTGCAGCGAATAGTAGTTGCAGATGTAGGTAGCGGCGATAAAGGCCGGCACGTAGTTCCGGGTTTCCTGGGGGAGAAAACGTTGTATCGCCCAAAAATCGCGGCTGTGCGCGCGTTTGATAGCCGAGTTTACGCGTCCCGGGCCGCTGTTGTAGGCGGCAAGGGCCAGGGCCCAGTCCTTGAACTGATTGTGCAAGACTTTCAGGTACCGGACTGCCGCCTCGGTGCTTTTTACGGCGTCGCTGCGCTCGTCGACAACGCCGGTTTGCTGCAGGTCGTAGTCTTTTCCGGTGTAGGGCATGAATTGCCACAAACCGGTGGCGCCCACCCGGGAAACAGCCTTTGCATTGAGCGCCGACTCGACGACGGCCAGGTATTTCAGGTCGGCCGGCAGGCCGGCTTCTTTCAGTTTTTGTTCAAACAGCGGGAAATACGTCAGGCGGCGACCCAGCATGGTGCGGGTTTTTTCAGCTTTTACCTGTACGTAGGTTTTAATATACCCTTTTACCACGCCGTTTGGCTTGAGGTTCAGGCAACCTTTCAGATTGCCAAGGCGTTCGCGCAACTGGGCGTCGGTGACGAGAACGGGCGCAATTCCTTTGGCCACTAACTGGTCGGTGGAGTCGGCGGGTTCAGGCAGGTCGGCTTCATCCTGGGCGATAGCCGTTCCAAAAGATATAAAAAGCAATGCAACGGCCAGCCAGAAGGCTCCAGTGTGTTTTCGCAGCATGAGACAGAGGACTCGGATTTTTAATTTGGGAAGGCAAAAAAGTTGCGGATTAAAAGGCATTGGGCCTAAGAACGAGCAGCGACAAATTTTATTTCACGTTTCTAAAAAAGCCGCTGTCCGAAGCGCTTCGCAGGGCAGGTAACTGGTAGGGACGGGCAAAAGTCGGTTTTTTGATGCAAACCTTGTTTATATTCCCAAAACATTAACATTTTGCGGCCTACCGCGACCTATTTTACAAAATATTATTTTGCACGAGAAAAAGTCCGGCGCAGGCTTAGTTTTATGGGGAATGTGTGTACTTTTGCGCGGCTTTTGAAAACGGCGGCTCGCTTCCGGTGGCTGGCTGCCGATACTCCGACACCGGATACCAAACATCATTTCGTTATATGGCAAATATCGGTCGTATCAAACAAATCATCGGCGCTGTCGTGGACGTGGATTTCAGCGGTCCAAACAACAAGCTGCCGGAAATTTTGAATGCCCTTGAAGTAAAACGCCAGGATGGCTCTGTCCTGGTGCTCGAAGTGCAACGTCATCTCGGCGAAGACGGCGTGCGTACTATCGCGATGGACTCCACCGACGGTCTGACCCGCGGCGTGGAAGCCACCGACACCGGCAGCCCCATCGCCATGCCGACGGGCGAATACGTGCGCGGCCGCCTGTTCAACGTGGTGGGCGAAGCCATCGACGGTATCGGTAAAGTGGTAAAAGACAAAAACGCATACATTATCCACCGCAAACCGCCGGCCTACGAAGACCTGTCGACCGAGCGGGAAATCCTGTACACCGGTATCAAGGTGATCGACCTGATCGAGCCTTATGCAAAAGGCGGTAAAATCGGCCTCTTCGGCGGCGCCGGCGTGGGCAAAACGGTGTTGATCATGGAACTGATCAACAACATCGCCAAAGCTTACGAAGGAATGTCGGTATTTGCCGGCGTAGGCGAACGCACCCGCGAGGGCAACGACCTGCTGCGGGAAATGATCGAATCGAACGTGATCAAATACGGCGAATCCTTCAAACACTCGATGGAAGAAGGCGGCTGGGACCTGAGCAAGGTGGACAAAAACGAACTGGCCAAGAGCCAGGCTACCCTGGTGTTCGGCCAGATGAACGAACCGCCCGGCGCCCGCGCCCGCGTGGCCCTCTCGGGCCTTACCATGGCCGAATATTTCCGCGACGGCGACCTGAACGACCCCGCCGGCGGCCGCGATATCCTGTTCTTTATCGACAATATTTTCCGGTTCACCCAGGCCGGCTCCGAGGTGTCCGCATTGTTGGGCCGCATGCCCTCTGCCGTGGGTTACCAACCTACCCTGGCCACCGAAATGGGCCTGATGCAGGAACGCATCACCTCTACCAAACGTGGTTCCATTACCTCCGTACAGGCGGTATATGTACCCGCCGACGACCTGACCGACCCGGCTCCTGCAACCACCTTCGCCCACCTCGACGCCACCACGGTATTGAGCCGTAAGATCGCATCGCTCGGTATCTACCCCGCCGTGGACCCGCTCGACTCCACCTCGCGTATCCTCGATCCGAAGATCATCGGCGAAGAACACTACCGCTGCGCCCAGCGCGTGAAACAAATCCTGCAGCGTTACAACGAATTGCAGGATATCATCGCCATCCTCGGTATGGAGGAACTCTCCGACGAAGACAAACTCGTGGTGAGCCGCGCCCGCCGCGTACAACGTTTCCTGTCGCAGCCCTTCCACGTGGCTGAGCAGTTCACCGGCCTCAAAGGCGTACTGGTACCCATCGACGAAACGATCCGCGGCTTCAACATGATCATGGACGGCGAACTCGACCAGTATCCCGAAGCCGCCTTCAACCTCGTCGGCACCATCGACGACGCTATCGCAAAAGGCAAAAAAATGATGGCGGAAGCGGAAGGGTAGTATTTTGGTGGTTTATGAAGGTTTATGAGGGTTTATGAAGGTTTATGAAGGTTTATGAAGGTTT
>CALEYM010000795.1 GCA_937926185.1 uncultured Bacteroidota bacterium
AGCGTAATTAAGAGAGCTGGCCTCATGGTATTCCGCAATAGCCGTCAGGTCATCCAGGGATTGAAGTGTCCAGGTCACCTGAGCCATTTTTCCATACGTTTTTTGGCTTCGGCCGTCGTTACGACCTGTCCCTCGCGTACTTGTTGCATCCCTTTTTCAATTTTTTCCAGTATAATAAGCCGTTCAATTATTTCTTCCAATGAAAACTCATCGGGAAGATTATTGACCGCTTCCAAAACCTTTGTTTTTTTCATGCTAAATAAAATCAGGGTACAAATATACTTTAAATCGGGAATCAAAAGGATGTCCAACCGCAACTAAACACTATAAATCATCGGTCGTTGTTTCCTCCGCCCGGTATTTCTGCCCGAAATTGACGAACAACCCCACAAACAAAAACCGTCTGGCAGGCGGTGTGATTGCCCGTGAAGGGAAAAGCCCGTCGGGGCCGGGCTCCAAGCCGAACTGATACCCGTATATCTGTTTAAATCCGGGCAGGTTGGTGGCCGAGACATAAAGAATTGTAAAATTCCCCCACAAATTGGTCAGATAACTGGCATTGATGCTCAAGTCGTGGTAGGCCGGCGTACGCCCCCGGTTGAAGCCGGGCCTGTTCGGGTCGTGATAGGGGCGGGGCGATTGGAATGCATAGGTGGCCCCGAAAGCCATGTTGAGTTTCGGATACCACTGTTTGTAGACCAATGAAGTGTTATGCGCGGCTGCGAAGGCCGGCACGGCGGATTCCGGGAAATCGCGGTAGTTGCGTTTGGTATCCAGAAAAGAGTACGAAATCCAGTAATCGCCGTTTTTAATGGTTTTCCGGTCGCGGAAAAACAGGTCGATGCCCCGGGCGTAGCCGCTGCCGCCCGGGTAACGCCGACTGTCAGTCGGCGTAAACTTCACCAAATCATCATACTTTTTATAATACGCCTCCACCCGGAACGTATACCCCTCCCGTATCCGCTGATAATTGACCATATAATGCGTTGCCCGCTCAAAAGGCAAATCGGTATTATACCGCAACAGCTCGTATTCCGGCGTTTGATAAAACTGCCCGGCAGCGAAGGCAATTTGTTCGTCTTTGCCCAGAATATAAGCGGCGGAAACGCGGGGCGACAGATTGGCGTGCCCGATCAGGGCGGAGTGTTCGCCGCGCAAACCCAGGCGCGCCACGAATTTTTTAGAAAAATAAACATCCGTTTCGGCGAAACCGGCGCTGTAACGTTCAGTGCGCAACGATTGCAGATGCAGCCCGCCCGCTGCGCGATACCATTCATCATATCGCCCATGTAAATACTCGGCGCCGAATTTCAATTTCAGGAATTCACCCAGCGGCCGGGCCAGGGCGAACCGCACCTGACCCGACTGCTGTTTTTGGTCGTTGAAAAAATTGGTTTCCACCTGGTCGCGGTTGAAGGTGTAGGCGCCGCCGGTGAAAAGGGCCCATTTCCCGTTTACAATTCCCCGGTAGGAAATGTTGGTGTAAATATTATCGCCCTCAAGACGCAAGGGCGTCGTGTTTTCCGGGTTGAATGGATCGGGATACTGCATCTGCATCCAGGAGCGGTTGACCGAGCTGTATAGCTTAAAAATCCCGTCCGAAGCCGTTTTTTGCCGGAATATGAGTTCTCCGCCACCGGATTGCGGCGCTGCGATCCAGTCGATGTTTTGTTTTACCAGGGCAAAATAGGGCGACAGGTTGCTATAACTTCCGGACACCGCGAGCGAACTGTGTTCCCATCTTTTCGTATGTGCCAGCCCCGGCCCGACCGACATCAGGGAGAGCCCGGTCGTTGTCTGCGGCGCCAGGTCTTCGGTGTTCAGGATAAGCGCCGAAGACAGCGCCTGGCCGAACTCGGCAGAGTAACCGCCGGTGGAAAATTGCGTGCCTTTAAAAAGAAAAGGCGAGAAACGGTTGCGCGCCGGCACATTGGGCACCGAACTGCTGTACGGGTTTTGCACGTACAACCCGTCGATAAAGGTGCGGGTTTCATAAGCCGCGCCGCCGCGCACCAGGATTTGGCCCGATTCGCCGTTGCGCGTGGCGCCGGGCAAGGTGGCGATGGCCCCGGCAATATCGGCGGTGGCGCTGGCGGTGAGCGCGATGTCGATGGAATTCAGGATGACGGCCCGCCGCCGGTCGCTGGCAGCCTCGAAAGAACCTGCCGATATCACCACCTCCCGCAGGGCC